>NZ_DHEI01000024.1:0-15920 GCF_002399805.1 Flavobacterium sp. UBA4854 | reverse complement strand
GCCACGAATTTCACGAATTTTCACGAATTCTTATTTGAAAAAGGGCATAAATTTGTTTTGTTTTTTTGCTGCAGATTAAAAGGGTTAGTTTTAGTCTATCACCCTGAGCGAAGTCGAAGGGCATTCCAATTGGACGTAGGCTTCGACTTCGCTCAGCCTGACAAACTGGATGTAAAAATCATTTTAATCCTTTTAATCTGTGGCAAACTTAACTTAAATTTTCGGTTTGTTTTTTAGAACTAAAAGCCGTTAAAAGCAGATAACTTATAAAGCCAATTGATAGCGCTGAAACGGTTGCTAAAATAAGACTTCCTACGATATATTGCGTTGCATTTTTTTGAATATCGTCAAGTGTAATCGAACTGTCTAAAACTAACGGTGCATCACTGGACACGAAAACACTTCCAACTTGAAGTGAAGCATAAATAATAAACGGAATAAAAGGCGGGAAACTTACATTTGAAGTAAGGTAAGCAATGACTTTGTTGAGTCTGAACAAAGCGGCAAAAGTAAAAAGCAATATGGTTTGAAATCCCCAGAAAGGAGAAAGTCCGATAAAAACACCTAAAGCAATTGCGGCCGATTTTTTAAAATTAGAATCGTTGCTTTCTAAAATATCTTCTAGAAAGAATTTTTTAAACCCTTTTTTTTTAGCTCTTCTAAAAAAATCTCTTGGCTTTATATACAGCAAAGCATTGGTTACCAAAACCGTATTTAAAATACTGATTCGGGTAAAATCTTGAAACGGACGAAAATGCGAAACCCTTTCAGCAGGATCATACAAAACCTGAATCGGAATATTTTTTACCACAATTCCTTTCCACGCAGCACGCACGATAACTTCGATTTCAAACTCAAATTTATTGGTATAAAAACGTTTTGGTAGCAATCGAAGCGGATACAATCTAAATCCAGATTGTGTGTCGTCTAGCTTAATTCCAGTTTCAAACTTGAACCAGAAATTAGAAAACTTGTTTCCAAAACTGCTTTTCTTAGGAACATTTTCCTGAGTCATATTTCGGCTTCCAATCAAAAGAGTATTTGGCTCATCTTGAATTGCTTCTAAAAAAACAGGAATATCTGCAGCAAAATGCTGACCGTCAGAATCGATTGTAATGGCGTATTCAAAATCCAATTCCAATGCTTTTCTAAATCCGTTTCTGAGTGCTCTTCCTTTTCCTAAATTTTTAGGATGATGAATTTGAGCCAGCTGCGAATATGATTTTAGGATCTCACTGGTAGAATCGGTTGAACCGTCATTGACAATAATGATATTTGTGGTGAAATCTAAAATAGAATCCAGTACTTTTTTCAGTGTTTTTTGGTTATTGTAAGTGGGTACAATAACGCAAAAGTTAGTCGAACTGAGTAATTCTTGCTGTGATTTCATGGGGAGTTTTTTGAGCTTACTTTACAAATTGCTTCTCTTTTTCTGAGAAACTCTTAGATTGTAAAACAAAGTCTTTAAGATAATCTTTCAAAGCCGCGCTTTGCGAAGCATAATACGTCGTTATGAATTTTTTATCTTCTTTAATATTTTTCTTGTAGCCCGTAATGCTAGGAACATCTTCCTGAACACTCAATCGGATCATTCGCATTTCAATATTACTTGGATCACTTTTTATTGTTGCCTCAAGTAATTTTGCACCTTCTTTGAAACGATCCATTTTCTGGCTTAATTTTTTTTCAAATTTAGAGTCCAATAAAATAGAAGCCGCTTTATAAGCCACCAAAATTTTATCATCATTGCTTGAAACACCTGCAAGTTTGGCTACAAACTCTTTGGCATTGCTTTCTGATTTTGCTACATCAGAATACATTTTTCGGATCGAAGCCAAATCTGGCGTTCCAGCAAAATTCACCCATAAAAGTAATGTCAGTAACAGTTTCATAATTATATTTTTTTGTACACCGTGCTCAATTTAAGAGCAGTTGTGTCGTTAAAGTAAGTCGTGTTTTTCACTTTTACTAAATCGTCTTCCGTTGTGGTAACATCCAATTCCAAGCGTAATTGTGGAGTAACCTCCGGATTAATTAACGCCATGAATTTTACATTTGCTAAAGACTGGATCATCAATGAACTTTTGGTAATCGATTCTGTAAGTTCTTTGATAATCTGAATCATACAAACACCAGGCATAATAGGATTTCCAGGGAAATGCCCTTTAAAAACCTCATGTTTTTCATTGACTAAAATTGTAATCGTATATTTCGAATCAGATACTTTTTCTTCTGATAGTATTTTATAAAAATCTTGTAAAATCATATTTTTTATTTTCCAAATGAATAGGAAACCCCTAACTGAAAATTAATATTTGTGTTATAATCGCCAAATAAATAATAATTATTGGAGTCATTTTGATAATAATCACTGCTTAAAATATCAAGCAATCCTTTTTTGAATCGTGCTTCAAATGTCAAACCAGAAGGCAGGGCATAAGCAACTCCTAAAACCAAACCAAGATCATTTTGTGCTTTTCTCACAGCAAGATTATCATTCAATAAAATATCTAATGTCGGTCCTGCTTGAAATTGAATACCTACTGGTAAAGTAAATTTATTCATAACAGAAAGAGACAAATAGTTTATATCAAGATCTAAATGTTCTACTTTATTGGTCTGTGTATTTTCATCAAAATAATTTCGAGCTACATTATTAGAACCTTGTCTGCTGTAATTAATCTCTGGTTGAAGGGCATAAACTTTGGTTATTTTAATTTCTGTAAAACCACCAGCATAAAAATCAGTTTTATAATCGGCATGCATTTCAGAAATCGTCGAAAAACTAAATCCGGCTCTTAATCCAGGCTTTACGGTTACTTGTGCTTGTATATTTAAAACCAAGAAAAAAACAGTAATAAAGAAGAATATTCTTTTATTCATTTTTATTTTGTTTTAAATGTATAGCTAATTCCGATTTGGAAAACTTGATTTAAGATTACATCATTATAGTAATATCCATTATTGTCATAATCATATCCGTTATAACCATAAATATCAATTAATCCTTGTTTAAGTCGAGCTTCAAAAGTTAAACCATTTGGCAAAGTATAACCAACACCTCCAACAAATGAAAGATCAAAATCTTCTGGATTCGTATTTACATAATTATCACTAACTTTTAAATCTAGAGAAGGGCCTGCCAATAGATGAAAACCTCCACCTCCAAAGTTAAATTTTGCAACCGCTCCCAGTGTTATATAATTCAACTCATACTTTTCAGAATAATAACGGCCGTTTTCAAAATATCTTCCTTCATCACCTTGTCTTGAATAATTTATCTCTGGCTGAACCGAGAAAAATTTATTGAATTTAATATTTACCAATCCACCAACATAGAAATCTGTTTTAGAACTATTGTCATCAATATTCGTTAATGTTGATACATTCAAACCACCTCTTAGTCCTGGACTAACTTTTACTTGCGCTTCTGTTTGCATTCCGATTAATAAAACAAATGCAATTAAAACAAATTTTCTCATTTTGGGTTTGGTTTAAGTTTAGGATTAGTTTAAGTTTTTATTCTGATTTGAAATAATTCAGTTCAATTTTCAATTTAATATTCTGATGAATTATCTGAATCTTTTCGGCAAAAATATTGTTTTCTGAACTGAAAAGCAGTGTAAATTTTTCTTTTGTTTTGGATGAATGAACGATCTTTTCTAATTTCTGATCTTTTTTGGAGATGAAAATATAATTGTCACGCTTGCCATCTGCCGATTTATATATGTCTGCCGATTCATTTTCGAATTGTTCTTGAATCAAATATTCTTTCTTTAAAAGCAATCGAAAATCTTCTTTTAAAGTATTAATCAAAATTTTTCGATCTAATTCAGACACAATAGAATTGACTTTAAAATCGGTTTCTGAAATTTCAAAATCCATTAACTTATTTCCGAATTCGGTTGTAAAAACTATTCGGTGTGTAGTGTCATTTATTTTCTTGGCAATGAAAATTCCAGACAATTCATTTCCGTAAACACTGATATTAGTTTTATAAACATAATCGGTTTTTGAATCTGAAAAATACGGAACGGTATAAGATGTTTTATCTAAATTTTTTGGCGTATAATTTTTTGTGACTGAGCCACAAGAAATTAAAACAATTGCCAGAAAGCAATTAATTAGTAAAAACTGAATCGTCGATTTTTGCATTGATCACTTTATTTTTAAGTACAATTCGGGTATAATCTTCAGATGATTCTAGCAGTTTTACCTGAACAACTGTTGCTTCTTCTTTGTCAAAAGTCAGTTCAATTTGTTTGATGTATTTTTTAAGCGTCGCATCTTTCGGAACAAATTTAGCCAGATTCTGACCTTTCAATTTAAAATATGAAATTGTAAATTCTTTGTCATCAAACATATTTCCGCTTACACTGCCAACAATCAATTTATTAATTCGAGCAAAGATTTTACTGTTTCCAATATCAACAGCACTTTTCTTTCCTTCGTCATTAATCAGGATTTTTCCGTTTTTGAAAGTGATGCTATAGTTGTATGGTTTTTTATATTGCCATTGAAGTAAAGCAGGTTCTTTAAAAACCATTTTTCCTGAAGTTTCAATGTCTTTCGATAAAAAATCTAAATGCTTGTACTGAACAAAATCGGTACTTAAAGTTTTTATTTTTTTGGCTACAACATTTACATCTTGCTTAAAAGAAGCAATTTCGGCATCGGTCATTTTTTGTTCCTGCGCGAACAAATTGCCTGAAATAAAAAGAATTAGCAGTGCTATTTTAGTTTTCATGTTTTCTCAAAAATGTGCTTTAATTTTTTTTTTTGCCACAGATTAAAATGATTTCCACAGATTATTATTTAATAAAATCCGTATCAATCCGCGTCTTCGCGTAAGCGAATCTGTTTTATCCGCGTTCAAATTTCATAGGCATTAAGTTTCAGTAATTCTTCAATAGAAATCACTTCATAATTATTTTGCTGTAAAAATTGCAAAAACTGTTCCAGTACCAAAACAGAATGTTCTGCGGTATCATGCAAAAGTACAATTCCGCCGGGAGAAATATGCTTAATGAGTCGATTGAAAATTAATTCCTGATTTTGGGTTCCACCGTCAAGCGAACGAATATTCCAGCCCATTGTTTTATGTCTGGTTACTTTTAAAGCTCTTCTTATCGAAGGAGTTGTAACTCCATAAGGCGGACGAAAGAAGTTGATTTTTCTGGAAGTGAATTTTTCCAGTAGAACATCAGTTTTCTGAAGTTCCTCGGTTATTTTTTTAGCATTATAAAAATCAAAAAACTTAGAATGCGAATACGAATGATTTCCAACTAAATGACCTTCGTCAATCACTTTTTGGAGAATTTCAGGATGTGTTTCGATGTTTTTTCCGATACAGAAAAAAGTCGCTTTGGCATTGTATTTTTTCAGAAGTTCCAAAACTTCCAAAGTGTAAATACTTGGACCGTCATCAAAAGTTAAAGCAATTTTTTTTTCTGTTTCTAAAGGATTACTGCAAAACGCTTTTACATGATAATTAGAAGAAATTCGAGCAGAACCAAAAGCATTTATTCCGATCCAAATAAAAATTATAGCAAAAAAGAACCACAAATTTATTGCAGTGTAAAGATTCAAAAGAAACAATAAAAGCAATAAAAAGATAAAAAACAGCGATATGTTTTTGTGCGTTATCATTTTGACAGCAGCGTAAAACTATGGTTTTTTCCGTTTAATTGATTGTATAATAAAATCGTTTTGTAATCTGATTTTTCGACAGCATTTACTTTTACGATTTCAGGGATTTCCTGAGTTTTCAAAATTTTAGCAGCCATCCAAAAAGCAAAAGCCGAAGCAGTATCGTATTCGCCGCTTAAATGTTTGTAATATAAAATAGGAGTTTGAGCAAATGCATTTTCAGCAAGATTTCTATAATAATTCTCAAAATCGGCATTTCCGTCAAAACCTAAAACAAGAGCATCAATATCTGAAATTTCTAAATTATTAGATTTTAAGAATGAAGTAATTGCTGCTTCAACTTCATTTTCTTCCAGAGTATTTACAATAGCAACATCTAGAAGTTCGGCATAAGTGTTTTCTTTTCTTTCGTTTTCTAAAACAAAAAAACTAGCACCCTCGCCATAAACCGCTCCACTTGTTGAAGAATTTAGAACATCGTACGGAGCAGAATTGTCTGCTTTAATACGACCGTTTAGTTTAAAAAGTGAAGTAGTATAATCGCCATTTTCGTCAACACCGCCTACTAAAATCGAATTGGCTTCAGCTTCTTCAATCTGCATTTTAGCATCAATAAGAGCCGATTCAAAAGAAACAGCACCATTCACGTAGGTAAAATTATAACCTTTACATTGCTGTAAAAGTGCAATCTGCGCACCAACGGTATTATGAGTAGATTGAATGAAGGAAGTCGGAGTTAAAAACTCTTCGTTATTATCTAAAATACTTTTCAGGAATTTTTCAGAATCTTCAATACAGCCTAAACCAGTTCCCATGATAATCGCATCGACTTTTTCAATATTGGCATCTTTCATAGCCAAAGCCGAAGCTACGATTCCGTTTTTTACACCTTTTGCCATTCTTCGGCTGGCAGCAGGCGAAATATATTCTTTGTATACTGGCGGAACAATTGCCAGTACATTTTCGTCATGATTTACAACAGCTTCTTCCAAAAAAACAGTATCAAATGTTTTTTGAGTCGAAATACAGCCTACTCCATTTATATATGTCTTCGTCATTAGCTTTTTGAAAATATAAGGGTTGAACAGTTTCCTCCAAAACCAAAAGAGTTGGATAAAACGTGCTCGATAGTTTTATTCTTTAAAGTAGTTTGAGGTTTCAAATCAAATTCTTCCATCGGAACTTCAAAATTCAAATTTGGATAAACCACATTATTCTGAATTGCCAAAACACTATAAACGGCTTCAATCGCAGCTGCAGCCGCTAGTGTATGTCCCGTAAAAGGTTTTGTAGAACTGAAATCTGGAACTTTTTCGTTTTCATAGATTCGAAGTAAAGCTCTTCCCTCAGACAAATCGTTGTTTGGCGTTGCGGTTCCGTGCACGTTGATGTAATCAATTTCAGAAGGTTTTAAACCCGAAATGTCAAAGGCTTTTTTCATGGCCAAATAAGCGCCGTCTCCATTTTCTGAAGAAGCAGTTTGGTGAAAAGCATCGTTGGCATTTCCGTAACCCGAAACTCTTGCCAATACTTTTTTGTTTTGTTTTGCTACAATTTCATCCGATTCTAAAACCAAAAAAGCGGCAGCTTCTCCAAGATTTAATCCTTTTCTGGTGTTGTCAAAAGGCTTGTTGTAATCGTCAGACAAAATCATCAAAGTCTTGAATCCGTTGATGGTGAATTTTGCCAAGGCATCGGCTCCGCCCACAATTACGCGATCTAATTTCCCCGTTTTGATTAATCTCGCACCCAACATAATGGAATTGGCCGCAGACGAACAAGCGGTACTAATGGTCGTTACCATTCCTTTTAAACCTAATTCTTCCGCAATTTTTTCGGCAACATCGCCGCCATCGTGGCAAGTGATGTATTTGGTCAATTCTGGTTTTTCGAAATAATCGTAATAATGTCTTTCCGTCATGTCCATTCCGCCAACACTTGTAGCCGAAATAAGTCCCGTTCTAAATTCATTTATATCGGTAATGCCAGCATTTTCAACAGCTTGTTTTGCTGCCAAAGTGCCAATCATAGCAGTTCTGGAGAAATTATTATTCTCATTTAATTTCAGTTCATCAACAAGATCTTCGTTGGTTTTTTTGATTTCGCCAACTTTGATAACATCTGCATGAACAGTCGAAATATTTTGAATACGAGAAATACCGATTTTGTTTTCGGTCAGCGAAATATAATTTTCCTCAACCGAATTACCAATCGCAGAGATAATTCCCATTCCCGTTATTGCAACACCTCTTGCCATTTTAGATTTTAGATTTATGATTTTAGATTCTTAGAACTTTGTCAAAGTTTCAAACTTTGACAAAGTTGTGGATTTTCAGATTTTTAGTAAGATTTTCAGCAATCTAAAATCTGCAATCTACAATCTACAATTATTTCGTTCTATTTGCGCTGATATAAGCAGCCATAGTTTCGATTGATTGGAAAATCGCTTTTCCTTCTTTCGGATCTACTAATTTAATTCCGTAATCTTTATCTAAAATCACGATCAATTCAAGTGCATCAATCGAGTCTAAACCTAAACCATCTCCAAACAAAGGATCGTTATCAGCAATATCTTCTACTGCGATATCTTCAAGGTTTAAAGTCGTTATGATTTTATTTTTTAATTCTTCTTTTAATGCTTCCATGATTATTTATTGTATAATGTATTGATAGTCTCGTTTGTATATTTTGCATTTTCTTCTGTACTAATTGTACATAAAAAAGCTTTATAATTGTCGTTAAAATATTCTACCCAACCGCACAAAACCACATCTGCTTTATTCGTATTCAGAAGAATATTCGAATAATTCGACATAAATTCGGTGTTAAAGGTGTCAAATATAAAGAAAGAATTTTCACTTTTCAGCTGATGACGGATACTTATTTCGCCCAAACAAATATTTGGCAGCGTATAAACAAAGACCGCCGGGCTTGGATAATAGTTTTCTTTGTCTGAAATAGATTCCTGATATTTTACATCGGTATCTAAACTCGACGATTTATTAGCCAAAACCAAAGCAATATTATTTTCCTGTTCTGTTGAGGTAATCGGACTTAAAAGCAATTCTGATCCTAAAAAAGCCAGCTTACTTAAAGCATCCATTTTGAAAAACTTTGGATATTGCATTTCAAAATTACGATAGGCTTGTTTCGAGAAATCAGCAAAATCGGTTGGTTCAATTTTGAATGCAGAAGTTCCGTTCAAAACAATTTCGTTGTTTTGGATGGTGATGTAGGATTGTATGTAGGTTTTGTTTTGAGTCATTATTATAATTTAAACACGAATTTCGCGAATTGGCACGAATTATTTTAGGCTTAAAAATTACACTAATTAATCCGTGCTAATTAGTGTAATTGGTGTTTTATTTTATCTTTTCAAAAACCACAGCCGTATTACAACCTCCAAATCCAGAAGCTGTTTTCAGAAAATAATCAATTTTCTTTTCTTCGTTTTTCTCAATAACATTGATAGCTTCACTAACCCCAATTTCATCAAAACCTTTCGATTCAAAAAGCTTATTTTGATTGGCAGATTCTATTGCAATTACGGTTTCCAATAATCCTGAAGCGCCAAGTGTATGACCGTAAAATCCTTTTAAACTATTTACTGGAACATTTTGTAAATCTAAACGAGTTAAGGCAATTGCTTCCATTTCGTCGTTGTAAGGAGTTGCGGTTCCGTGAGCCGAAATATAATCTAATTTGTTCGCTTCAATTTGTGCTTCTTTTAAAGCATTCTGAATGCTTCTGAACAAACCTTCACCTGTTCTAGAAGGTCCAGAAATATGATTGGCATCGTTTATCGAACTGTCGCCAATAACTTTTATTTTAGCATTTTTGGCTTCTGCCGAAATTAAAACTGCCGCTGTCGCTTCGCCTAAACTTACTCCAGTTCTGTTTTTAGAATACGGTTTACAAGGTTGTTCACTCATGGCTTGGAAAGCATTAAAGCCAGACAAAACAAATTCTGAAACTTCGTCGCCAGCGACCACAAAAACGTTGTCATAAAGTTCAGATTGAATCATTCTTTTGGCAACAGAAACGGCTAAAATTCCAGAAACGCAGGCATTTGAAACCACGATTGGCTGTGTTTGGAATCCGAAGAAATTGGCAACGTTTTTTGCTAAAACATCTAAATGTGCGTTGTTGAAATTGTCGCCAGAATCATTTGCTAAAGCGGTTACATTTCCTTTTGTGGTAGAAAGTATAAAAGCCGTTTTTGAATTTAATTCTACGTTCGAATTTTTGATAATTGGTTCTAAAGCCAAAATCATCATTTTCTCTAAACGGGAATATTTGGTGTCAGTACTAATTTTTGAAAATGCACTGTTTATTTTTTCATTAGAAATAATCGAAGCATAAAAGGGATTCGGCATCAAAGAAACATCGTTATGAAGTTGAATTCCAGAATCACCACGAAGAATGGCGCTGATATTAGATTCAACATCAAAGCCTAAAGGTGTGATGCAATTTGTTTCTGTGATGTATATTTCTCTTAACATTTTATGATTTTAATTTCGTGAATTTTTTTGCTCGCAGATCTAGCAGATTTGGCAGATTTTTTTTAAAATCCTTTTAATTCTTTTAATCTGTGGCAAAAAAACTATTTCAACAACCCAACTTTTCGTTTCCATTCCTCATAAAAAGGAGGATTCGTCAGCATTAAATTTCCTTCTTTGTCTAAAAAAACCTGAGTGGTTTCACCTGTACAGGCCACTTCTCCTTTGTCGTCAATTATTTTAAAACGGTAAATCATTTTGGCTGCCGGAGTATCAACAACTGTTGTTTCTATTGTTACCACATCTCCATAACGCAAAGACAATTTATGTTCGCAGGTCGATTTTACAATTGGAGTGGTATAACCCGTTTTGGCAATATCCAGATACGTAAGTCCGTGCTGACGTCCAAAGGCTTCTCGTCCATCTTCGAAATAAGTGATATAATTGCCGTGCCAAACAATTCCAAGCGGATCTGTTTCGTTGAAACGAATCCTAATTTCATGTGTAACGGTTAGATCTGTAGCTTCTTTAAACTGCTCTTTTCTTTTTATCATAAAATAATGCGATGGAAGTAGTAATAATGAAAAACAAAAATAATAAACTTATTCTTGGTATGATTTCGACGAAAGAAACGTTTCTAAGCAATACATCGTAAAAAGCTTCTAATCCCCAGTTCATTGGAGATGATTTTGCGATATATTGCATGATTTTTGGCATAGCAAAAACAGGAACCCAAACACCGCCAATTGCGGCTAAAATAATCACACTGGTTGCACCAAACGGAGCAGATTGTTCTTGTGTACTTGCTACTGTTCCTAATAAAATTCCGAATCCGATGGCTGCAAAACCTGAAAATAATGCGACAACACTTGTCAGCAAGAAATGACCTTCGATGTTTAATGAAGGCAATCCGATGGATGGGAATAAGAATACTGCAACGGCAACCATCATATAAAACTGAATCATGCAAATGATTGAGTAGGTAATAGTTTTTCCGATAATCACAACCAGATTAGAAACCGGATTGGTTCTTAATCGGACAAAAGTTCCTTGCGATTTTTCTTTAACAATATTGATCGATAACGGAATGACAATAAAAAATATCGCAAAAAGTGTCCAAGCTGGAACATTGTGCTGAACCGAATTTGGACGAACTTCTTTGTTATTGATTCTCGGAATTATTTCTTTGAACGTAATAAAGTTCTTTTGTTCAAAATCGATAGTTTCTTCTCCTAACTGTTTTTGAAAAGTGCTGTAAATCGATTTGGTTTCAATCTGCGAAATCATTTTATCGATTGAACTCATAACGGCATTTTTGAAACTCATCTGAACTGCTGGATCAAAATACAGTTTTACTTCTTTTTCTTTAATAATGCGTTGAGGTTCGGCAGCTGTTGTACTGTCTGTCAAACCTAAATTGCTGACGATTTTCTCTACATTCTGATTTACTTTTTCCTGTAAATCAGAACTTAGGTTTTCTGGAATTACAATCGCCAATTGAAATTTTCCTTTGTAGACATTTTCTTTGGCAATTTCTTCGGTAATCGGTTTATTGTTAATTTGAGTTACAACGGTAAAATATTTACTCTTTTCTAAATTTTCAAAAACCGTTTTAGAAACAGATCCGTGGTCTTTATCGACCAAAAGAATTTGAAGTTTAGAATCGGTTACGGCTTTAAAAGTGCTGTCTTGAATTAGGGTTACGGCAATTACCAAAACCAAAGGCATGACAAATAAAATAATCAGTCCGCCTAAATCTCTTTTTAGCAAAAGGAATTCTTTTACTATCGACATCCAAATTTTATATATCATCTCTCAACGCTTTACCGGTTAATGAAATAAAAACATCTTCGAGATTTCGAGCATCTTTTGTAGATTCAATCAATGCCGACGGAGTTGCTTGTGCGTAAATCTGTCCTTGATCTAAAATGGCAATTTGCGAACAGAAATCTTCGGCTTCAGCCAAATGATGCGAAGTATAAATAATAGTCGTTCCGTTTTGGTTCAACACTTTCAAATAATCGATAATGGCCGTTTTAGAATGCACATCAACACCAACTGTTGGCTCATCCAAAAACAAAACTTTCGGATTATGAAGGATTCCTGCAATCAGATTGACACGGCGTTTCATTCCGCCAGAAAAAGTCTGAACTTGTTTATCGGCAAATTTCAGCAAACCCAAAAGATCCAGCGTTTCGATTACTTTATCTTTTAAATCAGAACCTTTTAAGCCGTACATACTTCCAAAATAGAGCAGATTTTCTCTCGCTGTTAAAGTTGGATACAAAGCATATTCTTGAGGAACGACGCCTATGATTTTTTTAATTTTTGAAGCATGATGCTGATAGTCTAAACCATCAATTGTAAAATGTCCCGAAGTTGGTCTTACCAATCCGCAGAGCATAGAAATTAAAGTTGTTTTCCCAGCGCCGTTTGGACCAAGCAAACCAAAAATCTGACCTTCATTTATATTTAGCGAAACGTTGTTCAAAGAATACATTTCTGCATTTTTGTACTTTTTCGAAAGGGATTCTATTTGAATGATAGATTGCAAAATAGTGTTTTTAGCTGATCGCTTTTTTTAGTTTTTTGAAAAAGATTTCTTCTCTATTGGCAATGTCCAAAAGTTCATCGGCAATAGTGTTGTAGGCGTCTTCTTTGGCACTTCTGTTTTTGTAAATGCGTGAAGCTTCAACAGCAAAATCACGCCATGAATCTCCAATTTGTGTCATTTCTTTAGAAAGTTCTTTCAGTTCTTCGTTACCCAAAATAACTGAAGCTTCCTGTAAAAATGCCGCATAAATAAAACGGAAACCACCGCCGCCAGTTCCAATTTCTTCCTGCATACGAACCATTTGCGCCAAGTAATGATTGGCTTTTCTTACTCCATGTTTTGCAGGCCATTTACGAATCTGGCGAGAAACCATTTTGATGCCGCGAACACCAACAATTGGCATTGGCGCTAGCATATCTCGACACGTATTTTTGATTCCTTTTATGATGGCGCTTTTTAAATCGACTTCTTTTGGAATCTGAATCGGATAGTACATTTGTCCGCGCGGTGCAAAAGCTCCTTTGGCAAAACGCACTTTATTCATGTCTTCGTAAGTTAAAGTCGTAACGGTTTCCATAACAGGATCGCTCACTAAATATTCGGTTTCGGTTTTTCCGTAAACGACTAAATTGTGTGCGTTGAAATGAAAACGATATTCGTCTGGGAAATAACTTAAATTGTATACGCCAACTTGTAATCCGGTTGGAATATTATTTTTTAAATTTTCGTCTAAAGCTTTATTCGCATTTGCTATAGAAGAAAATTTTTGTCTTTTTATTTTTAAATTTAATCGGTTGGCCACTTTATTGAAAATCTGTCCAGGCAAAGTTCTATAGCTGATTGCTGGTGCATGATTCACTTTTATAAAAGGTAGATATACAAAAAACAATCCAGAGCCAATACCAAAAACCATCGGTTCGCTAATGTTTAGTCCGCTATTTTTTAGCAGATTCGACGCTACTCCATTCTCGCAATGAGCAGATTGATGATGTGTGAAAGTTAATTCCATTTATTTGGTAATGCTGTTTTTTAATTCTTCGACTGATACTCCAAAAGTATCAGCATATTTTTTCAGGATTTTATCGTTTAGTTTGGCAAAAACACTAGGTTTAAAATGTCTTTTTACGCGCCATTTCCAAAACCCAACATAACTTGATAATATGTTAAGATCCATTTTATTTGCTTCCATAAAATACACAATCGGACTTGCTTCGCCATTTAAAACCTGTTGTTTGGCATCGGCAATTCGTTCGTTTATTTCATCAATAGAATTTGAAAGTGCTATTGTTTTAGGTTCCCAGCCTGTACTTAATGTTGTGGTATAATTGCCGTTTTCATCAGTTGCGTATAAAAGCTCTTTTACATTATTCTTAGTTAAGTTGCTTTGATCCTGAGGTACTTGATCTTTTTCCATGACTAGTTGTATTATATTTTTAGGTGCATCACTTCTTCTAATAATGGAGCCAATCCATCTTTTGTCAAATTATCATTATTCCAAAAGCTCATAACACATCCTACATAATTATTTCTAACTTTTTCTGCGACATAATAAACTGTCAAAGTTTTTCCGCCAGACATTCCGGCCATTAATGATTTCATACCAGTAAAATCAAAAATAACTTTTTTCGCAGTAGTTTGAATTCCTTCAAATATTACAGCTACTTGTTCTTCAGAATTTACTTTGATACCACTTCTATTTTTTGTGGCAATAAATTGATTATCAATCGCATTTTTGGCACTTTCTATATTTTTATGAACAGACCAATTCATTTCGCCATTGTAAGGACATTGAACAGTATTTATATTTGTCCAAGAACAATTACGACCCAGCTTTATTTTTCTTCCTGCAAAATCAATCGAATCAATAATTAGTGGTTCAAAGACTTCTTTAGGAATTTCATTTTTTAAAATTCGGTTTATATATTCTTTTTCAAAACCTTTTTCAATCTGATTATAGTATCCAAACCAAATTATAGTAATAGTTTTGCTATTGTCTTCTACAAAATAATAAGAGTTTGTTTGAGTTAAATTCTCAGTAATTTTTTGTGTTTTAACAACATGAATGTTGTTGTTTGAAAGTGACTCGTCTTTTATTTTTGAATCGCTATCTTTTATGGAGAATTTTCTATAAATCTTTTTAAGAGACTTTTCAGAAAAATCATAACTATAAGTTTGACTTGAAAAATCAACACCATCAGTATTATAATAAGTAACGCTTTGGGTATTTAATGCTTTTAAACGTTTTGTGGAATCATCGTTTTCTTGACAATAGACAAATGCGCATAAAAGAAAGAATAATAAAGAGATTTCTTTTTTCATCATCTAAAAAATTACATCGCTGAAACCGTCTTTTGAATAAACAAGTTAATTTCGCATTCTAAGAGTATCTGATCTTCGAGTAAACTTTTACAGCTCATCGTACATAAAGTATAATCGTCTCCGACAAATTTTGAAACCAAATTGGCTTTTGTTATAATGGTATCACCAACATTTGGCAGTGCATGAATTTTTACACTTTTTAAAGCGCTGATAAATCCAATTACATTTACGTTTTCATTTTCGATTCCATTGTCGTCAAAAAAATATTTTTTTCCAACAATTGCAGAACAAGTCTGTGCTGTATTTTCGATTAATCCTGCTTCGATAAAAACAGTATTCTGAACAAAAATATTGTCTTCTTTTATCAAAAAGATGGTTTCTACAAAGTTGGCATCGATATCCAAAATCAAATCCACCATAAGCATTGGTGCTCGGTGCGGTAAATAATTTTGTATGTCAACTGCAGAAGTTGCTTTCATGATTTTTTTATTTTGCCAAAACGGTTTTCATTTGTCCTCTGGCAATTTCTTCATTATTTAACGTCGTAACAATGTCAACAAGAGTGATTCCTGCAAATTCCTGCAGAATTGTAACTTCAGACTGGATGTTGTCGTTTACGTTCGGAAGCTTTTTAATCTCAATTTCTTTAATAGAACCAATGTAGCCCGTTGGAGCAATTTCGTTTTTCAAGAAATATTGATATCCAGTATGCAATGCCACAGATTGTGCCATATGTTCTATTAATCCAGCTTCAAGAAAAATATCGTTTGACACAAAAATATTGTCGAGCTGAATTTCTAAACCAGAAACCAAAGAAGTTTCAGAATAAGAATGCATAGCGTCTACCATAACAAAAGGGAACTTTTGCGGAAGTAAATTTTCGACCATTTCTTTTTCTA
>NZ_DHEI01000040.1:104778-105566 GCF_002399805.1 Flavobacterium sp. UBA4854 | reverse complement strand
TCCGCTTTTTTTAATCTTTTTTCAATCTTTTTCTTAACTGTCTCATAACACACCCTTTACAGATCAAAGTTTTTTCATAATCTATAGGGTTTTTCCTAATCTCTCTATTGTTTCCATATTTTGCGCGGGGTTCCGCCTCCCCATTTTGCGGAGTTTTCAGCCTATGCCCCCTTTTTGCGTGATTTTTCAATCTCCAGGCTCCCCTTCCCAGAAAGCCTCTCATCAAAAACAGCCCATTTAGCCCCGATGGAAGCGGAAATCCGTTTTGCAGGCCTTCGGCTGCAAAAGATTGGAGCGCATAGCGGGAAACGGATCCCATTTACCATTAAAGCTTAATGCTTCGCATCTGCCCGGCATCATATTTCATACTTATATTATGTATACATATAAAAAGCAAAGACGTGAGGTTTTGAAAAAGAATTAGCTTTACATATAATATAATAGAGAAAAAGACCATACTTATATATAATAGAGTAAACTTGTACTTATATATTGTATGTATTTTTGTAATCACGTATATTTGCATTCACAAAATTATAAACAATGATCAAGATTACTTTACCCGATGGGTCAATTAGAGAGTTTGCTTCAGGCGTAACTCCAATGGAGGTCGCTAAAAACATTAGCGAAGGTTTTGCTAGAAACGTGATTTCTGCATCTTTTAATGGTACAACTATTGAAACCGAAACTCCATTAACGACCGACGGTAATCTTATACTATATACTTGGAATGATGCAGAAGGAAAAAAAGCTTTCTGGCATTCGACTTCGCACGTAATGGCACAAGC
>NZ_DHEI01000040.1:103552-104613 GCF_002399805.1 Flavobacterium sp. UBA4854 | reverse complement strand
AATGGATTCTATTATGATGTTGATTTTGAAGATCAGAAAATTTCTGAAGCTGACTTTAAAAAGATAGAAGACCGTATTCTTGAAATCTCAAGAGGAAAATATGATTTTAAAATGCGTCCTGTTACTAAAGCTGAAGCTTTAGAGATGTACAAAGACAATGTTTACAAAACTGAATTAATTTCGAATCTTGAAGACGGAACTATTACTTTTTGTGATCATGCAACTTTTACTGATTTATGCCGTGGTGGACATATTCCAAATACTGGAATAATCAAGGCTGTAAAAATCATGAGTGTTGCTGGTGCTTACTGGAGAGGTGATGAAAAAAACAAACAGTTAACTCGTGTTTATGGAACTTCTTTCCCTAAACAAAAAGATTTAACTGAATATCTTGAACTTCTTGAGGAAGCAAAACGCCGTGACCACCGTAAATTAGGAAAAGAGTTGGAATTGTTCGCTTTTTCTCAAAAAGTAGGCCAAGGTTTGCCTTTATGGTTACCTAAAGGCGCTGCCCTTAGAGAGCGTTTGGAGCAATTTTTAAAGAAAGCTCAAAAGAAAGCTGGATACGAGCAAGTTGTGAGTCCGCACATTGGCCAAAAAGAACTTTATGTAACTTCTGGTCATTATGCAAAGTATGGAGCAGATAGTTTCCAACCAATTCATACACCAGCTGAGGGTGAAGAATTTTTATTGAAACCAATGAACTGTCCTCACCATTGTGAGATTTACAACGTAAGACCTTGGTCATACAAAGATCTACCTAAGCGTTATGCTGAATTTGGTACTGTATATAGATATGAGCAATCTGGAGAATTACACGGTTTAACTCGCGTTAGAGGATTCACTCAAGATGACGCGCATATCTTCTGTACTCCAGAACAATTGGACGAGGAATTCAAGAAAGTAATTGACCTTGTATTGTACGTATTTGGCTCATTAGGCTTTGAGAACTTTACTGCTCAGATTTCATTAAGAGATCAGGAAAACAGAGACAAGTATATTGGTACTGATGAAAACTGGGAAAAGGCAGAAAATGCAATTATCAACGCAGCAAAAGACAA
>NZ_DHEI01000040.1:102518-103379 GCF_002399805.1 Flavobacterium sp. UBA4854 | reverse complement strand
GATTTCATGGTAAAAGATGCTTTGGGAAGACAATGGCAATTAGGAACAATTCAGGTAGATTACAACTTGCCTGAACGTTTTGAATTAACTTACAAAGGCGCTGATAATGAATTACATCGCCCTGTTATGATTCACAGAGCTCCTTTTGGATCTATGGAACGTTTTATAGCAATTTTACTAGAGCATACAGCAGGAAATTTCCCACTTTGGCTAATGCCTGAGCAGGCTATTATCTTGTCTTTGAGCGAGAAATACGAAAATTATGCTAAAAAAGTTTTAGATTTGCTAGAAAATCACGAAATTCGCGCCCTAATTGACAACCGAAATGAAACTATCGGTAAGAAAATTAGAGATGCAGAAATGCAGAAAATTCCATTTATGCTTATCGTTGGTGAGGAAGAAGAGAAAAATGGCACGATTTCTATTCGTCGTCACGGACAAGAAGGAAAAGGCAATATCACAGTTTCAATCGAAGAATTTGCTACGATTGTAGACGAAGAGATAAAAAAGACATTAAAAGTATTTACAGTTTAACTTAAATTAGAAAGTCATAGCAATAAAAAGTAACAGAGGTTTTCAACCTCGAGTAGAGAAGAAAGATGCGCACAGAATAAACAATCTTATTCGTGTTCCTGAAGTACGTCTTGTAGGTGAAAACATTGAACCTGGGGTTTTTAAAATCGCTGACGCGCTACGTTTAGCTGACCAATTTGAATTGGATTTAGTTGAAATTTCGCCAAATGCGGAACCACCGGTTTGTAAAATCATGGATTACAAGAAATTTGTTTACGAACAAAAGAAAAGAGATAAGGCTTTGAAGGCTAAATCTTCTCAAGTTGTGGTAAAGGAAATTCGATTTGG
>NZ_DHEI01000040.1:101096-102318 GCF_002399805.1 Flavobacterium sp. UBA4854 | reverse complement strand
GTATTCTTTAAAGGACGTTCTATCATTTATAAAGATCAAGGTCAGATTCTATTATTACGTCTTGCTCAAGATTTAGAGGAACATGGTAAAGTTGAAGCTATGCCTGTTTTGGAAGGAAAGAGAATGATTATGTTCATTGCTCCGAAGAAAAAGAAATAAGTCTTAAGATCGAAAGTCTTAAAGTCAAAAGTCATAAACTGACTTTTGACTTTTAACTTTTAAACATTCAGACTAAAGATATAAGTAAGTAAGAATAAATTAAAACACTAGGAAAAATGCCTAAAATGAAAACAAAATCTAGCGCTAAGAAACGTTTTAAAGTTACTGGTTCTGGAAAGATTAAAAGAAAGCATGCTTTTAAAAGTCACATCTTGACTAAAAAATCTAAAAAACGTAAATTAGCTTTGACTCACTCAGCGCTAGTTCACCAAACAGATATGAGAAGCATTAAACAACAATTAAGAATTATCTAATTATAAGTCAAAAGTTAGAAAGTCATAAAGTTTAAAAGTCAGATACTGACTTAGACATTTGACTTTAAGACATTAGACTAAAGATTTTCTTTAGGTTAAAAAATTATTTATATAACCTTGGAGTATGGCTTTAAGTTCCTTTGATTCAATTCAGGACGCCTGCTACAAAAACACATTAAAATTATGCCAAGATCGGTAAATTCAGTTGCTAAAAGAGCAAGAAGAAAAAAAATAATGAAGCAAGCCAAAGGTTTCTTTGGTAGACGTAAAAACGTTTGGACAGTTGCTAAGAACGCGGTAGAGAAAGCAATGAGCTACGCTTACCGTGACAGAAAACAGAATAAAAGAAATTTCCGTTCATTATGGATTCAACGTATCAACGCTGGAGCTAGATTAGAAGGAATGTCTTATTCTCAATTCATGGGGAAAGTTAAAGCTAACGGAATCGAATTGAACCGTAAAGTTCTTGCAGATTTAGCTATGAACCACCCAGAAGCTTTCAAAGCTATTCTTAATAAAGTAAAATAAAACGTTTTATAAACTCAATTTAAGATTACTTACTTATTATATAAAACCATTCGTTAACGCGAATGGTTTTTTTTGCTTTAAAGAAGTCTCAAATCTCCGTCTTTAAAAAAAATTAAAAAGTAACTTTGTATAAATCAAAATAATCTTATGTATAAAGCGCTTTTTGACCATATTGAAAAATTTATTACTCTTGAACCTTCAGAAATAGATAAATTAGAATC
>NZ_DHEI01000040.1:88936-100936 GCF_002399805.1 Flavobacterium sp. UBA4854 | reverse complement strand
CAAATTTGCAATACAATGTATTTTGTTGTCAAGGGCTGTATGAGACAATATATCATCAATCCTAAAGGGACAGAGCAAACACTTCAATTTGCGATAGAAAACTGGTGGATTACTGATTATTTGAGTTATCACAATCACATACCATCAAGCTTTTATCTGCAGGCAGTTGAAAACTCAGAAGTTATTGCCATTGACAAAAACCTTTTAGAGGCATTACTACTTGAAATTCCTAATCTTGAAAGATACTTTAGAATTGTTACTCAAAAAAGTTTTGGCGCAATGCAAATGCGCATCAAATTCTTATTTACAATGTCAGCCGAAGAAAGATATCATCACTTTAATGACCATTTTCCAGAATTTGTTCAGCGCGTTCCTCAATATATGCTTGCCTCCTATCTTGATTTTTCTGCAGAATTTATGAGTAAAATAAGAGCTGGAAAACTCTGAGTTGAATTTCTTGAAGTAGTTCAAGTTTTTAAAAGCATACAATGCCCACCTTTGTAATGAAATTTTAAAACACAAAAAAATGAACTCAAGAATCGTTATCCCGCAAGTTGCTCCAGAAGCATATCAAGCCATGTTAGGTTTAGAAAAATATATTGCTTCTACTTCTCTATCTCCTGTACATAAAGAGTTAATAAAAATTAGGGCATCACAAATAAATGGTTGTGCTTATTGCATAAACATGCACACTGCAGACGCGAGAAAGCTGGGTGTAACCGAACAACGCATTTATCTGCTTACTGCTTGGCGTGAAGCTGATTTTTACAGTGATGAAGAAAAAGCAATATTAGCTTTAACAGAAGAAATAACATTAATAAGCAATCACGTTTCTGAAGAAGTATATCAAAATGCTGCTAAATTATTTGACAAAAAATATCTAGCAGAAATCATTATGGCAATCATTACTATTAATGCCTGGAATCGAATTGGAATTGCAACCGATATGCGTGCAGAATAATTTATAAGGATAAAATTTACAAGCAATTTACTATTACAGGCCCTTCTACAAGAGGGCCTTTCTGTATATCACTGGAAATCAGAATGTGAATTTTCTTTTTTCTGAGATTTTTGAAAAACAGGTATTTATACGCTTTTGTAAGAAATAAAATTATTTATTTTTGGCGCATGATTCCAAAAAAAATACAAATTACCTTTTATACAATTTTCATTTTTGTATTTTTTTTTGCGTGCCAAAACAAGAAAAAACCGGTAGAAAAAATTGCAAGCAATAAAATCGAAATAGAAAAAACGATTCGTTCTGCCGACTTCTTTTATAAAAACAAACAGTTAGACAGTGCATTTTATTTATACAATAAGGCAAGAGCAAATAGCAACCTGAAAGACGATGTAAAGAATTATGTTTATTGCATGTACTATATGGCCGAAATTCAGCAAAAACATGAAGATTTTGTTGGCAGTACAAAAACAGCAATTGAAACAATTCCGTTTTTAAATCAAATAAAAGACTCTAATTATATCTGGAATATCTATAGCGTATTAGGAAGGAATTATTTTTATACCTACGATTATCCAACTGCAATTTATTATTACTCTAAGGCATTTTCTTTAAAAATTGACAGGATAAATAAACTTGAAGCAAAAAACAATATCGCTGTCATTTATATAAAACAACATAAGTTTGAAAAAGCGCTTCCTATCTTTCTTTCAATAAGTAAAGAGAATATTTTAAAAGATAGTCCTGAAAATTATTCCAAAATACTAGATTACATAGGATACTGCTATTACAAACTAGAAGATCCAAGAGCGCTTTCGTTTTTTAGAAAGAGCCTAAAAATAAAGTCTCAAGCAAATTATTTAGAGGGCTTAGGCAAAACCTATTATAATCTTTCTCAATTCTATCAAAAAAGCAAAGCTGGTTTAGCAATGAAGTACGCTAAATTAAGCTATAAAAACTATACATTATCAGGTAATATAGATGAGCGATTACTTGCTTTAAAATTTATAATAGAAAATAGCCCTAACGTCGAATCAAAAAAAAATATGCTTATTTATACAAGTGCAATAGATAGCATTTTTGAAGTAAGGCAACAAGCAAAAAATCAATTTGCAAAAATTAAATATGACACTAAAAAAGAAAAAGAGGAAAATCTAAAATTAAAAGCTCAAAAAATTAAAAATGAACTTCAGTTAGCAAAACAAGAAAACAGTAATATTATTTCCTATATAGTAATCATATTTGCATCTGCCCTAATCGTTTTCATTTATTTTTTTCTGACCTCACGAGCTAATCGTCAAAAAATAGAAGCAACATATCAAAGCGAAACTAGAATCTCAAAAAAATTACATGACGAACTTGCCAATGACATTTATCACACAATGGCATTTGTCGAAAATAGAAACATTTCTACTCAAGAAAATAAAAATCATCTATTAAAAAGATTAGAAGATATTTATTCTCGAACAAGAAATATTTCAAAGGAAAATACTCCAACAATAAGCAATCAAAATTATATAGTTTTGATTAAAGAAATGATTTCTGGTTTTAATACATCAACCACAAATCTTATGATAAATGGTTTGGATACCATTTCATGGGATTCTATTGACAGAATTAAAAAAATAGCTGTTTATCGTTCTATACAAGAATTACTTGTAAACATGAAAAAACATAGTGATGCGAGTTTAGTTGCACTAACTTTTAAAGAGCTCGACAATAGTATAATAATTAATTATACCGATAACGGACGAGGAATCGATATAAACAAAATGGTTTTAAAAAATGGTTTACATAATATTGAAAATAGAATTCATGCCATTAAAGGCGAGATAAATATTCATTCAGATTTTGGAAAAGGTTTTAAAGTTTTAATTAAATTTCCAGCATAATGATTAAATACTTGCTCAACTTTTTTCGAAAAAAAATCTTCCTTTTTTGCTTGTTAATCTCTATTATAGGTTTAGCATTATATTATTCTACACCTATTTCTTGGGCAAAAAGCCTTAAAATAAATCACACCAAAACCGATCACTCCGTCGAAATTAAGCAGACGATGGACAAGGCAAATGCTTTTTGGGATTCTGGAAAAACCGACAGCGCCATTTTTTATTTCAACAAAACACAATCACTATGTGTTCCAATAGAAGATTATGCAGATGATTATGTTGGCTCTTTAAACAATAGTGTAGAAATCTTGCAGCGAAATGGCGATTATTATGAAGCCGAAACTAAACTTATAAAAGCTTTTCCTTATTTAGATAAGACAACAAATGTTAAGTATGCTGTTAATGCTTATACATTTATGGCTTATCATTACTACTATACTTATGACAACGAAAAGGCTTTGCATTATCATAAAAAAGCATTAAAAAAAGCCGTATCAACGTTTAGAAAAGCACGAATATTGTCTGAAATTGCATTTACCTATATGCAACAAAAAAAATATCAAGAAGCAGTAAATTTATTAGAACCACTTGTAAAATATAAGATTGAAGATAAAATAACCCCTTCGAATACAAATATTCAGCGTGCATCAATATTATATAATTTAGGTCTTTCTTACCTAAGACTTGGAAATCATAAAGAACAAGCTTTTAAGTGTCTTAACGAAAGTTTAGAAGTGACTCTTACATTAAACGATGATTACGAGCTAATTGGAAATTATTATGCTTTTTATCTTTATTATTCAAAATACAACAATCCAGAATTAAAGAAAATCAATGCAATAAAAGCTTACAATTGCGCTAAAAAAGCAAAATCGATAACAAATCAAATCAATATGCTGACTGGACTTATTGAGGCCGATGATGCTGAGAATTCAAAAAAACATTGGAAAGTTTATAGTAGAATGATTGACAGTCTTGCTGTTAGCAGAAAAAAAGCGAAAAATCAATTTGCTGATGCTATATATAATTCAAAAAAAGATAAAGACGAAAATTTAGAACTCAAAAACCAAAAAGCAGAAAAAGAATTAGAATTACAAAGGCAAAAAAACAGAAGCTACATTTCTTATGTTGTAATTTTTGTCAGCATTGGAAGCTTAGTCTTCATCATTTTTTATGTAATTACGAAAGGCAGAAAGGAAAGCAATAACGAAGTTTTTAAGAATGAAATGCGTATTTCTGAAAAATTACAATTTGAACTTGAAAAAGACATTGACAAAATTTTATCCTTTACAGAAAACTACAACCTCGAAGAAGAAGAAAACAAAGAAAAATTTTTATTCTATTTAAATAACATTTACTCCAAAACCAGAAATATTTCTCGAGAAAATAGTGAAATCGCTACCAACGAAAATTTCGAAAAAGATCTAAAAGAAATGATTTCTGGATACACCAACCAAAAGCTAAATATAATTGTAAACGGTTTAAATGCTTTTTCATGGAAAAAAATTGACCGCGTAAAAAAAATTACTGTTTCTCGTGTTCTTCAGGAAATCCTTGATAACATGAAAACACTGAATGACGCATCTCTAGCGAGTATAACGTTTAAAAAAGAAGAAAGAAACATTCAAATAGTGTATATCGATAATGGCAAAAAAATAAGCTCTGAATATTTTATTTTAGAAAAAAGACTACAAAATGTGGAAAACCGTATTAAAACAATAAAAGGAACTCTTAATTTTGACAAAGAATCAGAAAATGGTTTTAAAATAAGTTTCAAATTTCCAATATAAGACAATTATGTTTAAAAAAGTTTTAGTTGCCGAAGATCTAGACAGTATTAGTATCGCAGTTGTTCAAGTTCTTGAAGAGTTACAAGTTCCAGTAATTCATCATGTTAAATATTGTGATGAAGGCTTACTTAAAGTAAAAAAGGCATTGGCTGATAAAGAACCTTACGATTTATTGATTACAGATTTATCTTTTAAATCTGATCATAGAAAAGTAGATTTAACCAGCGGAGATGAACTTATTGAAGCAATAAACAAAGTACAGCCAAAACTTAAAAAGATTGTTTTTTCTATAGAAGACAAAAGCTACAGAATAAAAAATCTTTTTAATGAATTGGGTATTAATGCCTATGTCACTAAAGGTAGAAACAGTATTGCCGAATTAAGAAATGCTATTGAAAGTACATTTAACAATGAAGAAAAAATACTTTCTTCAGATTTGTCGTTCAATTTTAATGACAAATCTTTAATTGAAATTGAATCATATGATATTTCTATTCTAAAACTTTTATCTCAAGGATATATATTAGAAAGTATTTCTAGAGAGTTCAAAGATTCATCTATCACTCCTAACGGAACAAGCAGTATAGAGAAAAGAATCAACAAACTAAAAATTTACTTTAAGGCCAATAATAATGTGCATTTAATAGCAATTGCAAAAGATTTCGGACTGGTGTAATTTTTATGGCGCTTTACGGATTCCCGTAAGGATTACACTGTTTATACTGCTAAATTTGTGATAATCTATTAACCTACCATGAAACCAAAAAGTAAAGCGAGTATTGTATTCTCTAGAATTAATACTACACAAAATAAAATAGTTATGAAAACAATGTTACTTTGCCTTTTTTTATCGATAAGCTTTGCCTTTGTTTCTGAAAAAACGGGCTGGTTGGAAATTGACTGGAAAATGATTTTTATTCCAGCATTGTTAGTTTTACAAATTATAATTATTGGTACTGCCTTAAAAAATCGATACAAAAAGCACTAATTTATTTTAAGATAGGCTTAATTATTGCAGGAAGAGAGGTTTTAATCTCAGTTCCATTAAATTTTTTCATGAAAAGAATTCTCTGCCTTGTCTTACTATTATTTACATTTTTATCTTTTGCACAAACCAAAGTCCTATCATGGAATATAGAAAACTTTGGAAAATCGAAATCTGATATTCATCTAGAATATATTGCCAAAACAATATCTACTTATGATATAATTGCAATTCAAGAAGTTGTAGCTGGAAATGGAGGTGCACAAACTGTAGCAAAACTTGCATCAATACTTAATCAAAAAGGAAGCAAATGGGACTACAAAATAAGTGATCCTACTTCTAGTAGCAGTTATAAAACCGAGCGGTACGCCTTTATTTGGAAAACTCACAAAGCCAAATTGAAAAACAAACCTTGGCTAGAGAAAAAATTTAGCGTAGAAATTGACCGGGAGCCCTATTTTGCCACGTTCGAAATTAACAAAAAGACAATCACTCTTGTCAATTTTCATGCAATAACTAAAAATAAACAACCCGAAACCGAAATCAAATATTTTAAATTTTTACCAAACGAATATCCTGATTTAAATCTCGTTTTCTTAGGTGACTTTAATTGTCCTGAAAAACATTCTGTTTTTAATCCGTTGAAAAAAATGGGATATGATTCTGTATTAAAAAATCAAAAGACAACTTTAAAACATACATGCAAAAACAATATTTGTCTTGCTTCAGAATTTGACAATATCTTTTATAAGACATTGAATCTAAAAGTAAACAATTCTGGAATTATTAAATTTTATGAAGATTTTGATTCTTTACAAAGTGCAAAGAAAATATCAGACCATATTCCGATCTGGGTTGAGTTTTCTTTAAATTAATTATGTTTTAAGTTTCTTTTTTCTAGCAGCAGGAAATAAAACATTGTTCAAAATCAATCTATATCCAGGCGAATTCGGATGTAAATCTAAAACCGTTGGAGGATCGCCAACCTGGTGCTGAAAATCTTCTGGATCATGTCCTCCAAAAAAAGTAAACATTCCTTTGCCTTTTTCTCCATGAATATATCTTGACTCGCCGTTTAACTCGCAAGTCCCCATAATTAAGATGTTCGATTTTATTAATGAAGAATCAAATGAAGTCGTTTGTCCCATAAAACCTTTTACCAATTGTGTATGGTTTTGGCATAACATACTCGGAATAGGATCCCATTTTGCAGAAAATTCCATTAAAGTAAAATAATCCTTATCCATTGGTATTCGCCTTTTCGTCGTCATATCAATATCCGAAAACTCATATACTTCTGGCCTTCTTTCTAAAGTAAAATTTTTAAAAGCAAAAGAATTATTATAATTTAATTTTGACTGATAATTAGATTCACTAGGATCTCCGTCAAACATAGCTTCGCAAATATCTACTCCATCTGCAGCAAGTGCAATATCGAAACTATCTGTCGCAGAACACATGGCAAACATAAAACCACCTCCAATTACAAAATCTCTAATTTTTTTAGCAACTGCTCCTTTTTCCTGAGATACTTTTGCATATCCTAGTTTTACTGCCAAAGCTTCGGCATCTCTCTTTTGATCGATGTACCAAGGCGTATTTTTGTAAGCAGCATAAAATTTTCCGTATTGTCCAGTAAAATCTTCATGATGCAAATGAAGCCAATCGTACATTAATAATTGATCACTTAAAACTTCTTCATCATAAATTGGGGTAAAAGGAATTTCGGCGTAAGTTAGAACTAGCGTTACGGCATCATCCCAAGGTTGTTTCCCTTTTGGAGTATAAACGGCAATTTTAGGTGCTTTTTCTAAAATTACAGATTCCATATTTTGAGAAGGACTCGAAATCTCATTTAAAATAGAAGCTTGTTCGCTATCTGAAATTACTTCAAAACTTACTCCTCGTATTTTACATTCTTTTCTAATTTCATCAGCATCAGGAAGTAAAAAAGAACCACCGCGATAATTTAAAAGCCAGCTCGCTTTATAATCCCTGCTCAAACACCAATAAGTAATTCCGTATGCTTTTAAATGATTTTGCTGCGTCGATTCGTCCATCGGAAGTAAGATAAACGAAGCTTTAGCATTAAATGTGATCAATAGTATAAAAAAGTAGAATAAAGTCTTATTCATCAGAAAATTATTTTAGTAAAGATATAAAAGCCATCAGCAAAAAAAGAACACTTAGAATCTTTTCTGTTGAATATAGAATGTTAAATAAAAAAGCTTCAAGAAAATTGATTTTCAAACAATAAAAAAACAGGTAAAAACACCTATAATTTGGAAGAATATTCTCTATACATTTGCTATCCCAGGTTCATAAAACTAATCGCTGTAAAAAAAAACCAACTATGAAGTTTAATGAAAGTAATAACCAGCAAAAGGGTCTGAATATAATTCAGAAAATAGGACTATGTGTTCTTGTAATAACAATCATATTATATTATGTGCTGTCAATTCAGTTTTTGACAGCATAATATTTTAAATTGTTAAAACTGCCAAATCATTTTGAATAGCGTAGACAACCAAACCGGCGATATTTCGCGATTCTGTTTTAAGCAATAAATTGTTTCTGTGTCCTTCGATTGTTCTTGGACTTAAAAAAAGATGTTCTGCAATTTCTGCAGTAGTTTTCTGCTGGCAGATTAATTGCAGAATTTCAATTTCACGAGGTGAAAGGAAATTCGTTTCTAAACCGCCTCTGGCATTTTTAGGAGAAACTATTGTATCTTGAATTGTTTTTAAGACATTTTCGTTATAATAGAATCCTTTTTTTGCAACCTCATTGATTGTAAGAATCAAATCTTTTGGAGTAGTATTTTTAATTAAGTATGCTACAGCTCCGACTTGAATCATATTGGCAATAAATGATTTGGTATCGTAACTAGTCAATGCAATAATCTTAATGTCGGGAAATAGTTTTCTAATAATTTTTGTGGCTTCGACACCGTTTAAGATTGGCATCTTTAAGTCCATTATTATTATATCTGGTTTAATTTCTCTTTCATTTAATTGAGAAATTAGCTCGTCACCATTTGAAGCCTCAAAAATAACATCAATATTTTCTTCTCTTTGCAATAAAAAAGAAATTCCTTTTCGAAACAAAATTTCATCATCGACTAGAGCAATTTTAATAGCAGGATTCATCTTATTTGTTTTTGGTCGTTTATTTGGTTTATCGAAATTACAAAATATGAATTAGAAAAAGTCTAAATACCCTATTTTATTGACCAAAAAGCTTCATAAAACACATAATTTGACCTAAAATGTAAAATTTACAACAATACCGTGATTAATTTCAGAGTTAATTTCAATTGTTCCTTGCAAAAATGATATTCGGCTATCGATATTTTTCATTCCTAAACCTTTTTGATTTTCGGCATTCGAACTATCAAAACCAACTCCGTTATCTTTGTAGTCACAAGTATTTACTCCATCTTTAGTAGCAAAAGAAATCCATATCTCAGATGCTTTTCCATGACGAATCGAATTATTCATTAATTCTTGTAGGATTCTAAAAACATGTAAATGTCTGTCTATTTCTTTCTCATCAAAATCAATTTCATTTTTATAATATGTTTTGACAGATTTACTAGATTCAAATTCTTCACACAATTCCTCGATACCAGCATTTAAGCCAAATTTTTCGAAAACTGGTGGCAATAAATTATGCGCAATTTTTCTAGAATTATCTAATGCCTTTGTTGTTAAAGCTATTATATTTTCTGTAATTTCTGCTGTTTCAGCCTCTGTAAGGTTTGGAGCTGTAAGCAAATGACTGTTTAAGGAAACAATGTTTAATTTTGAACTAATATCATCATGAAGATCTTGCGCAATTCTTTTGCGTTCTTCCTCTTGTGTAACGATAATAGCATGTAGCTGTTCTTTTTGATATCGAAGTATTAAATCTATTTTCTCTAATTCTTTCTGAATTATTTTTTTTCGAGAAAAGTAAAAGAATATTATTAATGCGACTGCAACAATTATAAAAAACAGAGAGATATATAATATTATAGCAACTAATTCTTTTTCGGGGATTGAATTGGAGTTCATAATCTACGTTTAATAATACAAATTAGTTTTGTAAACCTTTTTGTGAAAAACTAACTTTCCATTCATACAAAATAAACAGATAATAAATGATATTCAAAAATGCATTTAACTGCCAACTCAAATATTTTAGATCATTATTTAAGACCGACGTTAAATTACCTATAATATACAATACTGTACTTGAAAGCAAGTATAGCATTATACCCATATTTACATAATAATAGGTCTTGTTTTCTGTGAGCATATTGTAGAAATGTATCAATGCAAAAACAACTATTAGCAACGATGTCAAAGTAATTTCAAACAAATTAAATTTTAAAAATTCTTGTGGCGTCTTAATAAATTGTATTGTCAGTACAAGCAGAGCAAGAAAAAGGCTAATTTTTACAAATTGCTTTTGAATTTTAATATGTAGAATCGAATTGTAAAATAAACCCAGTAATATCATTTGACCAATAAAAAAACTATTGACCAAAAACAAGTTATTCATTTTTAGCGAATACAATATTTCCATTGAAATTTGTATAAAAAAGATAAATGCTAAATAAGAAACTAAGAAAACATTAGCTTTTCCCTTTCGGAAAAAGCTAAATGAATATAATATTAGATCAATTAATAAAATCAAATAACCTGAATATATTAAAAAATCATCCATTAAAAAGTATTGTTTAATTAATATGGAGGACTTGGACGTGAACCATCGTAAACTACTTCTTCAGCAGCTTCGTCGCCATTTAGTCCATCAGCTTTACCATAAACATTTATGTATTTACCAGTTTTCTCATCATATTGGGCTCCTACGAAAAGTAATGTTTTTTCTTTTTGATCGTTAATTCCAATATAAGCCCAAACAGCATCTGTGTCAAGCTCAAGTACTTTTTTCAAACTTTCTCTTGGTACTAAGAAAGCTTTTACTTTTTTCTTAGCATCTTCAACGCTTTGATCATCTTGATATCTTTGCTCCCACTCGTTTGCAGTAGCTACAGGAATCTGAATAGGTCCTGGAAAAGTTTCTTCATTCATAATTTAAAATTTGTTAATTGGTTAATAATTAAAAAAAAATAATAGTTTATAATTGGTTTAGCTAAACTACTGATTTTTATTCTACAATTAACATAAAAACATAAAAAAAGCCTTAATAATAAGGCTTTTTGTTTTATTAAAACGGAACATCGCTATCATCATCGTCATCATTTAAATTACTTCCGAAGGCTTCATTAGCCGAAGGCAGGTTATTAGTAATAAATGAATTATCATCATGATTCATTTTTGACGGCAAATCATCATAATTACCTGAAAAATCATCAAGATTATCAAATTTTCCTAAGTGTCCTAAAAATTTCAAACGAATGTTCTCAATACCACCATTACGGTGTTTTGCGATCATAATTTCAGCTTGGCCAGCAGTTGGAGAAGCTTCTTCATCATCCCATTCTTCAATTTTGTAATATTCTGGTCGGTATAAAAACGAAACAATATCGGCATCTTGCTCAATCGCTCCAGATTCACGAAGATCCGAAAGCAACGGTCTTTTACTAGAACCACGCGTTTCAACGGCACGCGATAACTGAGAAAGTGCAATAACAGGAACGTTAAGTTCTTTTGCCAAAGCTTTTAAGTTTCGAGAAATTGTCGAAATTTCCTGCTCACGATTTCCTCCTCCTTTAGCATTTCCTCCTGCAGTCATCAACTGCAAATAATCTATAATGATAATTTTAATACCATGTTGCGATGCTAAACGACGGCACTTTGCTCTTAAATCGAAAATAGAAAGCGAAGGTGTGTCATCAATAAACAAAGGTGCTTTCTCTAAATCTTTCACTTTAGTACTCAACATTGTCCATTCGTGAGCCTCTAATTTACCTGTACGTAATTTTTCTGAAGACAAACCTGTTTCAGAAGAAATAAGCCTCGTAATTAACTGAACAGATGCCATCTCTAGAGAAAACAAAGCCACTCCATGTCCATATTGGATCGCAATATTTCTGGCCATAGAAAGTACAAATGCCGTTTTTCCCATCGCTGGCCTCGCCGCGATAATAATTAAATCACTCGGCTGCCATCCAGAAGTTAGCTTATCTAAATTATGAAAACCAGTTTCTACACCACTTAATCCTTCTTTTTTAGAAATTTCCTCAATTTTCTTTTTAGCTTGTAAAACTAAACTCTGTGCGGTTTCAGAACTACGCTTGATATTTCCTTGTGTAACTTCGTATAATTTAGATTCAGCTTGATCCAATAAATCAAAAACGTCAGCACTTTCATCATATGATGCTTCGATAATTTCTGAAGAAATTCTAATTAAACTTCTTTGAATAAATTT
>NZ_DHEI01000040.1:88016-88732 GCF_002399805.1 Flavobacterium sp. UBA4854 | reverse complement strand
CTTTCCGTTTTTCTTTAACTGAGTCGAAACGGTTAAGATATCAATTGGCTGCGTTTCGGTAAAAAGTTGTAAAATCGCTTCAAAAATATGTTTGTGTGCGTCTTTGTAAAAAGCTTCGGCTTGCAAAATATCAATTACATCATCTACCCCTTTTTTATCAATCATCATCGCACCAAGCACAGCCTCTTCTAAGTCAAGAGCTTGCGGTGGCAACTTTCCTTTTTCTAAGTTGATAATTGTGGTTTTGTCGACCTTAACAGGGTTTAAGTTTTTGAAATTTTCCATATAGCGAAAGTAGCAAAATTTAAAAAAAATCTGCTATCTAGTTATAACTAATAATTGTTTATAAATAATTCTGATTTGTTCATAACCAAAAAAAAATCCGAAACTGTAAGGCTTCGGATTTTAAGTCTCTTTGTATGAATTTACTCTTTATACTCGCCCATATTACTGTATTTGTCCATTCTTTGGGCAATTAAGTCGGCTGTTGATAAGTCTTTTAATTCATTATATCCTTTAGTGATGTATTCTGCAACCGTTTTAAAAGTTGTTTCACGGTCGTAGTGCGCTCCGCCTAGTGGTTCTGGGATTACATCATCAACTAATTTTTGTTTTTTCATGTCAGAAGAAGTCAGTTTTAAAGCTTCTGCTGCACGCTCTTTGTACTCCCAGCTTTTCCATAAAATAGAAGAGCAAGATTCTGGAGAAATTACAGA
>NZ_DHEI01000040.1:82638-87893 GCF_002399805.1 Flavobacterium sp. UBA4854 | reverse complement strand
TTTTCTAACATGTAAACACGATCTCCAACACCAATTCCTAAAGCTCCTCCAGAAGCACCTTCACCAACAATAATTGTGATAATTGGCACTTGTAAACGAACCATTTCGAAGATATTTCTAGCAATAGCTTCTCCTTGTCCTCTTTCTTCTGCTTCAAGTCCTGGATATGCACCAGGAGTATCTACCAAAGTAAGAACTGGAATTCCGAATTTCTCTGCCATTTTCATCAAACGAAGTGCTTTACGGTATCCTTCTGGATTAGCCATACCAAAATTACGGTATTGACGTGTTTTAGTATTATATCCTTTTTGCTGACCGATAATCATAAACGATTGTCCGTTTATTTTACCTAAACCACCAACCATAGCTTTATCATCTTTAAAGCCTCTATCTCCATGAAGTTCTAAGAAAGTATCTCCGCAGATTGCTTTGATGTAATCTAAAGTATAAGGTCTGTTTGGGTGTCTTGACAATTGTACCCTCTGCCAAGCAGTAAGGTTTTTGTATATATCTTTCTTGGTCTCCTCTAATTTCTTGTTGATTTCCTTGCACGTTGGCGTTACGTCAACGTCAGATTCTTTTCCAATAATAACGCACTTTTCTAACTGTTCTTCAAGTTCTTTAATTGGAAGCTCAAAATCTAAATATTCCATGGATTTTTGAATTTTGTTTGTAAATCGAACCGCAAATATAAAAATATTATATCATTGGCGAAGTTAATTGTTATTTAAAGTATAAAAATGCAAATTAAAAATAAGTAAACTATTACAAGTTTTCTTTCTTGTTCTGATAATGTTTGAAAACACCGTTTAGAATAACTGTTATGATAATTATAACCGCTCCTACGTAAAATTCAACACTCATTTTTTCTTTTCCTCCTAAGATAAAATACGCCAAAACGATTCCGTAAACTGGCTCTAAATTAGTGGTTAACATTACTGTATATGGCGTTAATCGCTGCATTACTTTTACTGATGCAGTAAAAGCATAAGCCGTACAAATTGAAGCCAAAATCAATAACAAAACCCAATTATTTAAAGACATTTTGAAGAAATCTGCTGTAAATTTTCCTTGAAATAAAAAATAAATCGTTATAAAGAAAACTCCTGCACCAAACTCATAAAAAGTAATTACAGAAGGCTCATGATCGGAAATTAGTTTCCCATTCATTAAGGTAAATAAAACCCCTAAAATAATGGCTGCCAAAGCGTAATAAACTCCCGTAAGATATTTTATTTCTACTTGAAGAATCAAACCTAGACCAGCAATAATGATTAGTCCGAAGAAAACTTCGTACCAAAGGACTTTTCTTCCGTAGAATAATGGCTCTAATAAAGAAGCAAAGAATGCTCCCAGAGAAAATATAGAAAGTGTAATTGAAACATTGGAAACATGGATTGCTTTAAAAAAGAAAATCCAGTGCAATGCAATTAATAAACCAACAAAAATCAATTTAAAAAATTCTTTGACAGGAACTTGAAAAGACTGTTTTTTTAAAGCTATAAATCCGCCAAGAAAAACCATAGCGATAAGCATTCTATACCAAACCAAATTTTCGGCATCAATTGTAATTAAAGCGCCCAAAATGGCAGTAAAACCCCAGATAAAAACAATTAAGTGAAGATTTAAATAACTTTTTAAATTATCGTTTCGCATTACGTAATAAGTAAACTGCTAAAATTCCGAAAACAATATTCGGGAACCAAACAGCCAATAAAGGTGAGAATGTAGATTTTTCGGCAAGTGTACCAAAGATTTTATCAAAGAATACGAAAGAGAACGCTATTGCTATACCAATTGCAAGGTTCATTCCCATTCCGCCACGACGTTTCATAGAAGAAACAGAAACAGCAATAATCGTCAAAATAAATGCTGAAACAGGAATACTGTATTTTTTATAAAGAACAACCAAATAGGTATTTATGTTTCCTGAACCTCTTTTTCTTTCTTTCTCAATAAAATCAATTAGCTTACCCAAAGGCAATGTTTCTGCGATATACACGACAGGTGTTAAATCGGCCAATTCAAATTTAAAAGGGACATTTTTTTCTGGAGCTTTTTCGATTACATCATTTAATTCTCCTACGGTTCTCTTAGTATAATCGTATAAAACGTAAACCTTCTTTTTAGGATCCCATTTAATACGGCTTGCAGTAATTTTATAGGTTAGTTTTTCTTTTTCAAAATGTTCCAAAGAAAAATTAAAAGCCGTTTTAGACTCTTCATTAAAACTATTTACAAAGATAAAATCGTGGTCATTAATTTGCCTGTAAACATTGGTATTTTCGCCACGCATTTCGGCTTTTCCGTTTCCTTTTAGATACGTATATCTAAAATTATTATAACCTTCACTTGCTGCTGGAACAATAAAAAATCCCATTAACAATACAAAAAGAGAAACTATAGTTGCACCTATAATATAAGGACGTAAAAAACGCGTAAATGAAATTCCAGAACTTAAAATCGCGATAATTTCTGTATTGTTTGCCAGCTTTGAAGTAAACCAGATTACGGATAAAAACAAAAATATCGGAAACAGCGAATTAATAAAGTAAATCGTAAAATTGTAATAATAGAAAGCAATATCTCCAAACGGAATCTTGTTTTCGAGCATTTTATTTACCTTTTCAGAAACGTCAATTACGATTCCGATTGGTGCAAATAAAAGAAGCATCACAGAAAAAGTTCCGAGGTATCTTTTTAAAATGTATTTATCTATTATTGTTAACATAACAAAGTTTAATCGATTATTTGTTTAATCGTTTAACCGAATAAACGATTAAACAAATAAACATATTTTAAAGTCTTTGGTTCATATTTTTAACCATCATTTCTTTCCATGGTCTAAAATCTCCGGCTAAGATATGTTTTCTGGCTTCACGAACCAACCACATATAAAAACCAAGATTATGAATGGTTGCAATTTGTTTTCCAAGATATTCGTTGGCAGCAAATAAATGACGCAAATAAGCTTTAGAATATTCTGTATCTACAAAAGTATGTCCCATTTCATCAATTGGAGAAAAATCAGCTTCCCACTTTTTATTCTTGATGTTAATTGTTCCGTTTGCTGTAAACAACATTCCGTTTCTTGCATTACGAGTTGGCATAACACAGTCGAACATATCAATTCCTAACGCGATATTTTCTAAGAATATTAATTGGAGTTCCAACTCCCATTAAATAACGAGGTTTATCTTCTGGAAGAATTTCGCAAACTACTTCAGTCATTGCGTACATTTCTTCAGCAGGTTCTCCAACTGAAAGTCCTCCAATTGCATTTCCTTGCTGTCCAGCATTGGCAATATATTCAGCCGACTGGCGACGCAAATCTTTATAAGTACTTCCTTGAACAATTGGAAAAAACGTTTGTTCGTAACCATATTTATATGGCACTTTTTCTAAATGATTGATACATCTGTCTAACCAACGGTGCGTCATATGCATAGAACGCTGTGCATAACGGTAATCGCAAGGATAAGGTGTACATTCGTCAAAGGCCATAATGATATCAGCACCAATTGTACGCTGAATTTCCATTACATTTTCTGGAGTAAAAAAGTGGTAAGAACCGTCAATATGCGATTTGAACTTCACTCCCTCTTCTTTAATTTTTCTGTTTGAAGAAAGAGAATATACTTGATATCCTCCCGAATCAGTCAAAATATTGCGATCCCAGTTCATGAATTTATGCAATCCTCCTGCTTTTTCTAAAATTTCGGTCTGTGGACGTAAATATAAATGGTATGTATTTCCAAGAATAATATCCGGATTTATTTCTTCTTTAAGCTCACGCTGATGCACACCTTTTACAGATGCAACCGTTCCAACCGGCATAAAAATAGGCGTTTCAATTACGCCGTGATCAGTAGTAATACTTCCCGCTCTTGCTTTAGACTGCGGATCTTTTTGTAATAAATCGAACTTCATTTGTTTCTTTTTTCAGTCGGCAAAGATAAGCTAATTTCAGGGAAATTTAATTAATTAGAAAAATTGTGAATTATAAAATTGAGTTAATTCAAAAACAACATAAAACCTAAACTTCAGAAATTTTTAAATTTGAATAAAATCTATTAAAAATGAAATGCAGAGCTTCCCTACTACGCGAAGTCGAAGTTCTCACTCAGCATATTCACAACAATAAAAATTCAAAATGAACTTAGCACAAAAACTCGGATATCCTGAAAACACCAAACTATTAATCATTCACGCCGATGATGCAGGACTATCGCATTCCGAAAATCAGGCAACTATAAAAACACTCCAAAACGGATCTGTCAATTCATACAGCATAATGGTTCCTTGTCCGTGGTTTTTTGAAATGACCACTTTTGCTAAAAACAATCCAAATTATGACTGTGGAATTCATTTAACTCTCACCTGCGAATGGGAGAATTATAAATTTGGCCCGATTCTTCCGGTTTCCGAAGTTTCAAGTTTAGTAGATCAAAATGGTTATTTTTATAAAACCCGACAAGATTTCAAAAACAAAGCAAAACCAGCTGAAATTAAAAAAGAACTTACTGCCCAAATCGAAAGAGCTTTGCAATTTGGTATTCAGCCAACACATCTCGACTCGCATATGTGCAGTGTAGGCGTTACCCCCGAAATTTTAGAAATCTATAAAGAGCTAGGAAAAACATACAATTTACCTGTTTTTATTAATAAAGACTTTGTAGAATCAATTTCTCTATCTGATGAAAAATATAATTTTGATAATACGCTTTTGGCTGATAAACTTTTAATTGGATATTATGTTGACTATGAAAAAGGAGAACTCAAAAAATCTTATGAAAAAGCTTTAGACAGCGCAATTTCTGGATTAAATGTTTTCCTGCTTCATCCTGCGTTTGATGATTTTGAAATGCAAGGCATCACAATAAATCATCCAAATTTTGGTTCAGAGTGGCGTCAAATAGATTTCGATTTTTTTACCAGTGATGAATGCAAAGCAAAATTAAAAGAGAACAATATTCAATTAATTACATGGAAAGAAATTGGGCAATTGGAGCATCTTCCAATTAAAAAATAAGCTGGTTTTTTATGCAAATATTATAACATACTGATTTTAAAAATATAAGTATTGAAACCATAGATTTCATAACTTTATAGTATACAAATATCTGTTTAATAATATTTAATATTGACATTATGATAAATTCAGAAGATAAAAATGCAGCAAAAGAAAATGAGATAGAAAAAAATCTGGAAAATCTAAATTATCCAGCAAGTGAAGATATTTACAATCGCGAAGA
>NZ_DHEI01000040.1:75930-82448 GCF_002399805.1 Flavobacterium sp. UBA4854 | reverse complement strand
GACAACGAATGGAAACAAAACAGCGACAAACTTGGAAATGATTTGGATATTCCCGGAGCTGAATTAGATGATGAGCAAGAAGAAATTGGCTCAGAAGATGAAGAGAATAATTATTATAGCGAAGGTGATACTGAGTAAGCTAAAATCTCTATTTGTGAATTACTGAAAAATTCTCATTTTTCACAAAATCTTATAATTAATAAGACAACCTCAAAAATATAATTCCGAGCTAAGATAAATCCTAAAAAAGAGTAGAAAATTAAACTTCTACTCTTTTGATAACTAATTGCTTATTCTTTATCTTACTGATTAATTCTTACAGGCTCTGATGATTTAAAAACTGGTACAAAAATCGAAGATTTAATAGTATTTTGAACAGGTATTTTATCTGAGGTAATAGTTACAATAATATTTGTAGACTCCCCTGCAACTATCCTTGGCTGATAAAAATACTCAGCCACCTTCTCATTATTATTATCATAAATAATTATGTTATCTCCTGATAAATTTTCCACAGCATCATCATTAAAACTCAATACTGTACTATTTCCAGAAAGCATTACCATTGGATCATATAAGGAAGCAATAGAAGCCTTATATCCAAGAGATTTTAGTTCATCTGATAATTCATATATTACTATTTTTCTAGCTGTTATTGGTTTTAAATCCAAAACTAATTCTGAATTTGTCCCTGAAACTATGTCCTTATATATTATCCCTGTATCCCATTTTAAGTAAGGTATTTTAGCATTTGCCTCATCAAACACTTCTTGAGCCGACCTAGAATCAACCCTTACAAATCTCTCATTTAATGAATTCCCTGTATATATTATGCTATTCGTCATTAAATCTCCATTACCTAATGCTTGAAATCCAACACGATTACCCGGCTGTATGTTTTTCAACACAATAACATCTTCTGCATTTATATCATCATTAGGTACAATATCATATTTTAGAATGGTTGACGGCCCTCCCGTATTTGAGTATACTATTAATGATAAAAAATTTAGTTCTACGTACAACACCCCTCTTTTGATTGACTTTCCTGTAGTTTTACTCAAACTATTATTTAATCGCACTGGAACAGTGGCAGTTAAATTTTTTGAATTTTCTACTCCTACCTCTTCGGTTGAACAGCCAAGAACGCTAAATAACATTACTAATCCTACCAATCTTTTCATTCTATTTCTTTTTTTATTAATACTTCCTTTTATAGGTGATTTAACGATTTTACTTAAATATCACAGCCAAACCTAAATAATAAGAAATAAAAAATTAATCCCGATAAGCCAAAAAAGCAACATTATCAGACAAAAAAACGCATTTTAAAATAGGATTGTTTAAATGGAAGATTTGAAAATTAGCGATTCAAGCAGAAATTTAACAATTGTAATAAAACTAAAGCAAAAAATCATTTGTCTGCACACAAAATAACGCCTACTTTTGCTTCAGTTTAACTTTTACATATAAAATGAAGCCTAACACACAACAATTAAGCGATTTAACGATCCAAGTAAGAAGAGATATTCTTAGAATGGTACATGCTGTAAACTCTGGACACCCAGGCGGTTCTTTAGGTTGTACTGAATTTTTGGTTACACTATATCAAAATATAATGGACCGCAAAGAAGGTTTTGACATGGATGGAATTGGAGAAGATTTATTTTTCCTTTCAAACGGACATATCTCACCTGTATTCTATAGCGTTTTAGCACGCAGCGGATATTTTCCAGTTTCAGAATTAGCTACATTCAGATTATTAGATTCTCGTTTACAAGGACACCCAACAACACACGAAGGTTTACCTGGAGTTCGTATTGCGTCTGGTTCATTAGGACAAGGTTTATCTGTAGCTCTTGGAGCAGCGCAAGCTAAAAAATTAAACAAAGACAATCATATTGTATATAGTTTACACGGAGACGGAGAATTGCAAGAAGGTCAAAACTGGGAGGCTATCATGTATGCATCTGCTAAGAAAGTAGACAACATTATTGCAACTATCGACTTAAACGGAAAACAAATTGACGGAACAACTGACGAAGTTTTGCCAATGGGAAGCATTCGCGCTAAATTTGAAGCTTTTGACTGGGATGTTTTAGAAATTAAAGAAGGAAACAGCATCGATGCTATCATTGCTGGTTTAACTGACGCTAAATCAAGAACAGGAAAAGGAAAACCAGTTTGTATTTTATTACATACAGAAATGGGTAATGGTGTAGATTTCATGATGCACACTCATGCTTGGCATGGTAAAGCACCAAACAACGACCAATTGGCTAGTGCTTTAGCTCAAAACATTTCAACTTTAGCAGATTATTAAAAAATGCTTTAAGCAGTAAGCATTAAGCCTTAAGCCTATTGCCTACAGCCTATTGCGTATAGCAAAAAACAAAATGAAAAAATACGAAAATACAGGAAGTAAAGATACTCGTTCTGGTTTTGGAGCGGGAATGACTGAATTAGGTCAAAAAAACGAAAATGTTGTTGCATTGTGTGCTGATTTAATTGGATCATTAAAATTTGATGATTTCAAGAAAAATCACCCAGAGCGTTTTTTCCAAATCGGAATCGCTGAAGCTAACATGATTGGAATCGCTGCAGGTTTAACAATTGGAGGAAAAATTCCTTTTACTGGAACTTTTGCTAACTTCTCTACAGGTAGAGTTTACGACCAAATTCGTCAATCTGTTGCTTACTCAGATAAAAACGTAAAAATCTGTGCTTCTCATGCTGGTTTAACTTTAGGAGAAGACGGAGCAACTCACCAAATCTTAGAAGATATTGGTTTAATGAAAATGTTGCCTGGAATGACTGTAATCAATACTTGCGATTACAACCAAACTAAAGCTGCAACTTTGGCACTAGCAGATCATCACGGTCCAGCTTATTTACGTTTCGGACGTCCAGTTGTAGCAAACTTCACTCCTGCTGACGAGCCTTTCGTAATTGGAAAAGCAATTATGTTAAATGAAGGAACAGACGTTACTATTATCGCAACAGGACACTTAGTTTGGGAAGCGCTTATCGCTGCTGAAGCTCTTGAAGCAAAAGGAATTTCTGCAGAAGTAATCAACATCCACACAATTAAGCCTCTTGATGAAGAAGCTATTCTAAAATCTGTTGCTAAAACTAAATGTGTTGTTACTGCAGAAGAGCACAATTACCTTGGAGGTCTTGGAGAAAGTGTTTCTGGAGTATTAGCTTTAAACAATCCAACTCCACAAGAATTTGTAGCAGTTAAAGATAGTTTTGGAGAATCTGGAACACCAGAACAATTGATGGAAAAATACAAATTAAACAATCAAGCGATTGTTGAAGCTGTAGAAAGAGTAATCAAAAGAAAATAATTTTACGTTTTCTTACTTTATAAAAAAGCCTCGAAATTTACATTTCGAGGCTTTTTATTTTAATCAACTATTTAGCTTTTAATACCAAGAAAGAGGAATTTCATGCCAAGCATTTACTACATAAATCTTGAAATTTCCTGAAACTTCAAAGTTTTGATACCAAGCTTGCTCACTATATGGTGCTTTTGGAGTCCAAGTAGCCAATAGAAACGTTTTACTTCCAGACACCGAACTATCCATAACTAATGATGCACTCCAAAACAAAGAATTTGCAGCTATATTGCTACCATCTACTTGCATAGGAGTTGTTTCTGTTTTCCATGTACATCTCCAAGTTGAACATGAACGATATTGCATTAATGATCTTAAAAACATTTTACTTGAATAAACAACATTATTTAAAAGAACTGTCTCATTATACAAGTCTAATACATGTCTATATCTCATTCCTGGCACATTAAAACTACCTTCGTCTGTAACAAATGTTTTAATTCTATTTTCGTTCGGAATAACATATCTACTTGTTAAATCTTTAGTAGATTTCGAAACACTTAATAATTGGCCATAAACTACTAAATTTTCTTTAATACCAATAAGTTCCTTTGGACTCTTATTAATTTCATTCTCTGATAGAAGATAGAAATCACGCTCATTAAGCCACAATACCTTACCACCAATTTTAACTTTTGATTCAGTATTTAGAACTGCTTCTAATGCATCTGAATAAATAATTCTTGTTTCTGAAAGAACATCTTCTTCCATAGCAGTTGATTCATCAGAAACTTTTGATAATGAATTTACTCCTTTCGAAGTAATCCAATCCTGAAGGCCTTTACTATCTAGTAAAGCAAGATCTGAGTATTCTTTAATAAAAGACTCTTCATTTTTAAATGATAACATTTTACCATCTAAAACTGAAGCTGAAGTTTCTTTTGAAGAAGCAACATCTTGATTTACCTGATCTTCGCTACTACATGACAAAATAGTAAGCCCTAAAAATAATGTAATTAATTTTTTCATTTTGTAAATTTTAATATTATTCTTTCAAAATTAAAATCAAAAGAAATAAATTCCTTACGTGATTCCGTAAAACATAATAATAATTCTTACAATAAACATAACTAACTAATAAACAATGCCTAAGAAAAAAACTTTAACATATCATCAATTGCAACAAATCTATACAGCTTTGGATATTACATAAAAAAAAAGACCTCAAAATATTGATTTCGAGGTCTTTTTTTATGTAAATCTTATTTTAATTTTTCTGATAAGGATATTTTTTATCAAGATGAATTCTTAATCGTCCTGGTGTTGTATAATCTTCCGGAACATATTTACGAGGATTTGTTATAGACTCAGGCTTAGATGGATCAGTAAGTGCTCCTGATGGTCTGCTTGGAATACCCCAAAGCTCTGTTTCGTCTATATTTGGAGTATCAGGATTATCTGGTACTGGATTGTAAGGATAGTACAAACTGATACCATAATTAAAAGGCTCTCCATTTAATGTTCCCCAACCAATCTGATCACTAGGTTTTGAAATTTCAAATCTCGTCGTGTAACCATCCCCATCATCATCAAAATCCATGAAATCAGGAATTCCGTCTCCATCTGTATCGTCTATTAACTCTTTTGGCAAATTAGGATATCTGTCCGTATCTCTTTGGTCATATAAATATCCATCACCATTAATATCTTCTAAATAAGATGGAACACCATCACCTACTGTAGCTTGTGAAGAAGAGCTGTACTCAAGATCAGATCGTTTTAAAGCAAATAACTTAAAACTAAATACTACAGGAGAATACGAAGGAATACCCACTTGAGCATCCGCATAATAACCTAATCCTGAAGGCAAGAACATTACCCCAGCACCATAACCATCATAGGAAATAGTCCCATCATCTGCTGTTGGATTTTTAGTTCCAACGTTAAATTGAGGTATTATCTCTCCCCAACCGTCTATTGCGTGTCTTGCTGCGTAAATATTCAAATCTAAATCAACAGCTAACCCATAGGAACTATCAAATTGAGTATTATCTAAAAGTGTTCCGACATAAGCAACCTTAACAGCATCAAAGTTACATGGCCTGTCTCCAACACCTTTATTTAAAGATAAATAATAAACTTTATAATTTACATCATGACTATAAACAGGTCTAGTTTGCAAAGGATACTCTTTCTGGTCCCAAATCGAAACTTGAGTTCCTCCAGCTGGAATTTTTTCTATTTTAACATCAAAAGTTGTTTTATCTACAACAATATAATTAGTCTTTAAAAATTTTTCAATAGAATCATTATCTGCTTTATACTGCTCTGCATAATCCCTCAAAGGAACAACCACTACATTATCGTCATCATTTTTATTACAAGAAACGATGGCAAGGCCAGCAAGCAACAAAACAAAATAATATTTAAATTTATTCATTATTATCATTTTTTTAGGTGCGCAAGATACAATATTGATTTATTTTTGTAAAGAATTTAACTTGGATTTTAGAAAAATTATGAGAATAGATAAATACTTGTGGTGCGTTCGTTATTACAAGACCAGAAACATGGTTACTGAAGCTTGCAAAAAGAATCAGATCACTGTAAATGGGCAAGTTGCAAAACCTTCAAAAGAAGTTTTTCCTACAGACCGAATCACCTTTAGAAAAGATCAAATTACACAAATTATAACGGTTTTAGATATTCCGCAAAATCGAGTTGGCGCAAAATTGGTAGATCTTTATCAAAAAAACGAAACTCCACCAGAAGCTTTTGCCCATTTAGAGATGCTAAAACTATCTAAAGAACATTCTAGAAGAACTGGTGCCGGACGTCCAACTAAAAAAGACCGAAGAGACATTGATGATTATGGAGATGATGTTCATGAAGACGATGAAGACCATGACGATCTTTAAATAGTAATTGCAATAAAAAATAGGACTTTCAATAAATTTGTACATTAGCAAAAAAATATACCATGAGCAGCAATATAATCTTAACTAATCAAGAAATCGAACATAAAATAAAACGTATCGCTTATCAAATTTACGAGACTTTTGTAGACGAAGAAGAAGTTGTTATTGCAGGAATTGCTTCTAACGGATTTGTTTTTGCCGAAAAAGTTGCTTCGGCACTTAGCAGCATCTCTACCCTAAAGGTTTCAATCTGCGAAGT
>NZ_DHEI01000040.1:72372-75759 GCF_002399805.1 Flavobacterium sp. UBA4854 | reverse complement strand
AAAGGATTAGTTCTGGTTGATGATGTTTTAAACTCAGGAACCACATTAATCTATGCTGTTCGTCATTTCTTAGACGTTCCGCTTAAAAAATTCAAAACAGCTGTACTTGTTGACAGAAATCATAAAAAATATCCAGTAAAAGCAGATTTTAAAGGAATCTCGCTTTCAACTTCTTTATTAGAGCATGTTCAAGTAGTTTTCAATTCAGAAAATGGCGATTATGCTTCTTTAAGCTAATATTTCTAAAATATCCTGAACCGTTTCTTCGACAGATTTATCATCAACTGAAACTTTATGTTTTGCTTGATTGTAATAATAACTTCTGTCGAATAAATGTTTCGCGATAAACTCTTTCATTTCTTCCTCATTCATATTAGCAATCAAAGGGCGTTTGCTTTTGTTATGCACCAATCTATTATATAAGGTATCAATTGATGCTTTTAAATATATAGAAGTAACATCGTCTCCTTTTAACAATTCATGATTATTAGCATAACATGGAGTACCTCCTCCAAGACCTATAATATTATTATCTGAAGATTCTAGTAATTCGACGAACATTTGGTGCTCTAATTTTCGAAAATGCACTTCTCCATGCTTCTCAAAAATCTCATTTATGGATAAATTTGTTCTTTCTTCGATGCATTTATCTAAATCTAAGAACGGAATATTTGTAATTTTTGACAAATTTTGGGCAATAGTAGACTTTCCGCAGCCCATATAACCTAACAACACAATTTTTTTCATATTAATAAAACCTTATAAACTAAGCATTTGAGAATTTTTCTAAAAAAAAGACAAATTTATGATAAAATAGCTTGGAAACTTCAAAAAAAACTCCTTATATTTGCACCCGCATTCAAGAAATTAAATGACTCGATAGCTCAGTCGGTAGAGCACATCACTTTTAATGATGGGGTCCTGGGTTCGAGCCCCAGTCGGGTCACAAATTTTGTGATTAACAAATTAAATTTCTTGAAAGCAATGACTCGATAGCTCAGTCGGTAGAGCACATCACTTTTAATGATGGGGTCCTGGGTTCGAGCCCCAGTCGGGTCACAAAGGTCGGGTAATTTATTTTACTCGACCTTTTTCTTTTTAGGCCATGTGGAGAAACGGTAGACTCGCCATCTTGAGGGGGTGGTGCTCGTAAGGGCGTGAGGGTTCAAATCCCTCCATGGTCACTTAAAGCGGAAATCTTTAAATAAAGATTTCCGCTTTTTTTATTTCAAAACTTCCTTTAAAAACTTCCTTCAAAATCGATTATATTTACATTACTACAAACCAAAAATTACAATAATCGAAATAAATATTATGAAGCCAACACCAGTATTATATCTCATACTATTTTTCATTCTATATTCTTGTCAGACAAATAATGATAAAAAACTACAAAAAGATATTCTTGGAGAATGGATCTACATTAAGACAGATGATCAGCGAAAACCACAGACAAATAATAACCATAATATTCCTCCACCTCCTCCTCCATTTGGTTCGCACAAAGAGGGATATGCTTTTTTAGAAAACAATATAGCCGAATATAAATCTGGTTATTTTAAAATGATTAAAGCTCAAGAAAGAGAAAATAGAAAGACTTATTTTTTAGGTACTGAAACTAAATATAAAATCGAAAATGATAGTCTGAAAATTTTTGATTTAGAAAGCAAAACCTGGAAAAATCAGAAAATAGAATCTATTCTTGGAGATACATTAACAACAAAAATAGATGATAGTATCTTTGCAAAATACGCAAGAACAAAGTACAAGATTAATCCAGATGAGAATTACGATCAAATTATCCTTTCTTCTTCAGGTTGTTATGGTTCTTGTCCTGTTTTAAATATAAGTATTGACAATAATGGCAATATCATCTATTTTGGCCAACATTACAACACACAAAATGGCTTTTATAAATCTCAAATCACCAAGAGTCAGTATCAAAAAATCCAAACCAATCTTAAAAAAGCAGACATAATGAATCTTAAAGATAATTATGAAGGAAGCTGGACAGATGACGAAACTATTACAGTAACATTTGTAAAAAACAATAAAATCGTGAAGTCGATTAGTGATTACGGAAGACAATCCCCGGCCACTTTCGTTTGGGCTTACACTCCTATTCGATATTTATACCAACAAATAAAACTGTCTCCTTTAAAAACAGAAGAACTTTTATTTCCGATACGGCGAATCAGTTTCAAAAAAGGAAACCAAATTTGTGATTTGACAAAATCTGAAAGCTATTATTTATTCACAGAAATTTTCAAAGCCAAACAAACAAACGACACATTTGAGTACAAATACTATATTGAATTTTGGGATGATGAAGACAGAAAAGAAATAGTTCATACCGATGGGAGATATTTTAAATTTAAAAACAAAACTATCGACATCGGATACAACTTTTTAACAGCAAATAATTTCACTACAAAATTTAGATTGCAAGACAAATACGATTAAAATCTATCATCATTTTTATTCACTTAAAAACAATAAATTTTATTCCACTATAAAACAACATCTTACCGATCTTTCTAAACTTTATTTCAAAATTCATTCAAAAAAGACTTGTGAAGCTAAATAAAGTCCTTATATTTGCACCCTCATTGAAGAAATGAAGACTCGATAGCTCAGTCGGTAGAGCACATCACTTTTAATGATGGGGTCCTGGGTTCGAGCCCCAGTCGGGTCACAAAAGGTCAAGTAATTATTTTACTTGGCCTTTTTTTTTGTTTTCCCCTATTCCAATCCTAAAAAGTAGATTTAAAAAATCTTTTAATTTCTCTAACTGAATTGCCTCATTTTTTGCGCATAATAAAAAAAGAAATTCTCTTACAAAATAAAAACTTTCTTAAATTCGTCTTGAAATAATTAAATCACTAATCCCAAATTAGTTTTATGAAAAACCTACTATTCGCATCACTTATGATGATGACCTGCTCTATCTGGGCACAATCTGCAACGGGCTATTTTGACAAAGCCATGAAAAAAGCTGAAGCCGGCAACACAAAAGGCGCAATTGCCGATTACAACAAAGCGATTCAAATGAGCCCTAAATTTGTTGAAGCTTATCAGAATCGCGGTGTCGCAAAATTCAAACTAAACGATCTCAAAGGAGCTCAAGCCGATTTTAGCAAAACAATTGAGCTAGACAACATGAATGCCGATGCTTTTACTGGTAGAGCCAATGTTAACTACAAACTACAAAAGTATCAAGAAACAATTGATGACTGCACCTCTTCATTAGGCTTAAATCCAAAAGATTACATTGCTTATAATCTAAGAGGCTTAGCATATAGCAGCATTGGCGATAAAAAAAAGTCATGCGAAGATTTTACAAAAGCAATTGAATTAGGAAGTCAGAGCGCTGCAAAAAACAGAGCA
>NZ_DHEI01000040.1:70059-72192 GCF_002399805.1 Flavobacterium sp. UBA4854 | reverse complement strand
TTTTTATCAAAGTAATATATTTCTTAAGAAAAAAATACCTGATTTTAGGTAAAAAATATATTATTAATACGTAAACCTCTAATTCTCTATCTTTTTAATCTAGTTTTAATGCCGAGTATAAGATTTTATTTTACATTTGTTGACTTAATCGCGAAAAATGATAAACAATATTAAAACTGTTTTCAGCATTAAAGATCTTGAGAACTTATCTGGAATAAAAGCGCATACCATACGCATCTGGGAAAAGAGATACAACATCCTTGAACCAATGCGAACCGATACTAATATTAGATTTTACAATCTTCATAACCTGCAGAAACTATTAAATATTACGTTACTGCACGAATACGGTTATAAGATTTCTAAAATCGCAACATATCCTGAAGAAAAAATACCACAACTGGTACGCGAAATAATTTCGAAAAAAAATTCTCAAAACTATGCCATTACATCTTTCAAAATGGCAATGATGAACTTTGACCAAGAGTTATTCTTCAACACCTTCGATTGGCTTATTACTGAGAAAACGTTTAAAGAAGTTTTTAAAGATCATTTTTTACCTCTTTTAAAAGAACTTGGATTATTATGGCAATCTGAAACAATCACGCCTGCAAATGAACATTTTATGAGTCATTTAATCAAGCAGAAAATATTGATTTATACAGAAAGTCTTCAAATTAGAAAGCCAATCAAAACCGATCGAATTTTTGTTTTATCACTTCCGTTAAACGAAATTCATCAAATTGGATTACTATACTTGCAATACGAAATCCTTGACAAAGGCTACAAAACCATTTATTTGGGAGAAAGTATGCCTATTGAAAACTTACAGGATTTAACCAAACATTTTGAAAACATTACATTCATCTCTTTCATGACTGTTCAGCCAGACAGAAGCGTAATTAATCAATATGTAAAATCGATGGGGCAGAAATTATTGCAGAAAAACAATGAAATCTGGCTTATGGGTAAAATGGTTGAATACATAGATGAAAAGGTTCTAACAGACAGAATTCGAGTTTTTGATTCGATCGAAGAAACTATTAATATGCTATAATTTATTTTTGTTTAAGTTTTTCTTATATTTGTTAAACAAATGAGAAAAACTATCCAAATAATAGGCTCAGGCTTCTCTTCTTTGGCAGCCGCGTGTTACCTTGCCCAGCAAGGAAATAAAGTTACTGTTTACGAAAAAAACAGTACAATTGGCGGACGTGCAAGACAATTTAAAGAAGATGGTTTCACTTTTGACATGGGTCCAAGCTGGTATTGGATGCCAGATGTCTTTGAACGCTTTTTTCAAGATTTCAATAAAAAACCTTCCGATTATTACGAACTGATAAAACTAAATCCAGCCTATCGGGTTTATTTTGGAATCGATGATTTTATTAGTATTTACGATAATCTAGATGAAATAAAATACACTTTTGAGACTATCGAAAAAGGAAGCGGTCAAAAACTGCAAAACTTTATTGATCAAGCCAAAAGCAATTATGATATTGCAATTAAGGATTTAGTCTATCGTCCTGGAATTTCGCCGCTAGAATTAGTGACAAAAGAAACTGCATTAAAACTCAATCAGTTTTTTAAGAACGTAAGCACCGATATTCGCAAAAATTTCAAGAACGAGAGACTAATTCAGATTTTAGAATTTCCTGTTTTATTTCTCGGAGCAAAACCAACCAAAACACCTTCGTTTTATAATTTTATGAATTATGCCGATTTCGGTTTAGGAACTTGGCATCCTAAAACGGGAATGTTTGATGTTATTCGAGGAATCGAAAAACTAGCATTAGAACTTGGCGTTACCATAAAAACCAATTCGAAAATTGATAAAATAGTCGTTGAAAACAAAACCGCAAAAGGAATTGTAATTAATGGCGAAATCCTAAATGCAGATGTCGTTTTAAGCGGAGCCGATTATCATCATTCTGAAACATTAGTAGAAAAAGAGCACAGAATGTATTCTGAAAAATATTGGAAAAGCAGAGTTTTTGCACCTTCTTCTCTTCTATTTTTTGTTGGTTTCAATAAAAAGATAGAAAATATTTCTCATCACGCTTTATTCTTTGATGTCGATTTTAATCAGCATGCTGCCGATATTTACGACAATCCAAAATGGCCGAATGCTCC
>NZ_DHEI01000040.1:68522-69890 GCF_002399805.1 Flavobacterium sp. UBA4854 | reverse complement strand
ATGGAATCTGGATTTTTCTTAATTCCGCTTGCGCCTGGAATTGAAGACAATGAAGCTTTACGAGAAGAATACTTCGAAAAAATCATCACGCGTTTTGAAGAACTGACACAGCAAAAGATAAAAAATAGCATTATCTTTAAGAGATCATTCTGTAAAAATGATTTTGTAGCCGATTACAACGCCTATAAAGGAAACGCTTACGGAATGGCCAACACGTTATTGCAAACGGCTTTTTTAAGACCAAAATTAAAAAGCAAAAAAATCAAGAATCTATATTTTACAGGACAATTAACTGTTCCTGGCCCAGGTGTTCCGCCTGCTTTAATTTCAGGAAAACTCGCAGCTGAATTAATTCAAAAATCTTTTAGATCTTAAAAAATGAAATCACTATTTGACGCCGTTTCTTTCAAATGCAGCAAACTGGTAACCAAAAATTACAGCACCTCATTTTCACTAGCCGTAAAAATGCTTTCTCCAAGCATTCGCGATGCCATTTACAGCATTTACGGATTTGTTCGTTTTGCTGACGAAATTGTAGATTCATTCCATGAATATGAAAAAGAATATCTTATTGAAGATTTTGAAAAAGAATATTACAAAGCAATGCAATTAGGCATTAGCTTAAATCCGATTTTGAATTCGTTTCAGCATACTGTCAAAGAATACAATATTACAGACGATCTCGTTCAAGCTTTTCTAAAAAGTATGAAAATGGATCTCATTAAATCTAATTATCAAACTCAAACAGAATATATCGATTATATCTACGGTTCTGCCGATGTAGTGGGATTAATGTGTTTGAAAGTTTTTGTTTCTGGAAAAGAGCACAAATACGAACAGCTAAAAAATGAAGCCATGCGTTTGGGATCTGCTTTTCAGAAAGTAAATTTCTTGAGAGATTTAAAAGATGATAATACGATTTTAAATCGGGCTTATTTTCCAGGCATCAACCTGAATAATTTTAATGAAGATTCGAAAAACCAAATCATCAAAGAAATTGAAGAAGATTTCAGAATTGCTTATCAAGGAATTGTAAAATTACCAATCGAAGCAAAATTTGGCGTTTATACCGCTTATGTTTATTATAAAAAACTGCTTCAAAAGCTAAAAAATACGCCTTATTATGAAATTGGAAATTCCAGAATTCGAGTTTCCAATTACACAAAAGCAGGACTTTTGGCGCAGTCTTTTGTGACTTATAAATTGAAGTTGGTTTAATTTCGTTCAGCTTTGTACTTACAATTAAACCAACAGTATGTCATTTCGACGAAGGAGACTCGAGCGATAGCGAACAGGCGAAGCAAATCTTCGCAAGTAGCTCCGCAATCTAAAGTGACAATCTTTGTCGAGTTTCTCGCGAAGATTTCT
>NZ_DHEI01000040.1:67343-68344 GCF_002399805.1 Flavobacterium sp. UBA4854 | reverse complement strand
TCAAAACCAATAAAACGATAATTTTAAAACATCAATATTTATAAAATGATTTCTTTTCTAATCTTTTTAGGCGTTTTTCTTTTCATGGAATGTGTGACATGGCTTACGCACAAATACGTCATGCATGGATTTATGTGGTATTTTCATGCCGACCATCATCAGCCGAAATACGAAAACACTTTTGAGCGCAACGATATTTTCTTCGTCATTTTTGCTACTCCGAGTATTATTTTATTCTACTTTGGCGTTCAAGGCGGATTTAACTATTTGTTTTTTATTGCCTGCGGCATTACGCTTTATGGCGCTTGTTATTTTTTAATTCACGATGTCTTGATTCATCAGCGTTTCAAATGGTTTAAAAACACCAAAAATAAATACCTCATCGGACTTAGAAAAGCACATAAAATACACCACAAACATTTACAAAAAGAAAAAGGAGAATGTTTCGGAATGTTATTCGTACCATTCAAATATTATAAAATGTAGCATTATTTGGGCATTTTTTTTAAAACGATTTGATTATGAAATTATACAAAATAACAACCGTACAACATATCAATGCAAGCGCAGAAGATTGCTGGGATTTCTTCTCAAGTCCGAAAAATTTGCAAACCATAACACTCGATAACATGAATTTCCAAATTCAGGATTATGATGGAAAGCGTATGTATCAAGGACAGATTATCACTTATACCTTAAAACCTCTTTTCGGAATCAAAATGTCCTGGGTTACTGAAATTACAGCTTGCCAAGAAAACGAGTATTTTGTAGACATTCAACAATTTGGGCCTTATAAACTATGGCATCACAAACATTTCTTTGAACCAACACCAGACGGAGGAACCAAAATGACTGATATTGTTCATTACGCTCTTCCATTTGGAATTCTAGGCAGAATCATGAATCGCTTGGTTGTAAAAAACAAATTGAAAAGCATTTTCGATTATAGATTTAATAAAATCGAAGAATTATTTAATTTGAAAAAATAAGCCACAGATTTC
>NZ_DHEI01000040.1:56576-67167 GCF_002399805.1 Flavobacterium sp. UBA4854 | reverse complement strand
AAAAAAACAAAAACAATGACTAAACAAAAAGTTACCTTATTCTGGTTTAGACGTGATTTGCGTTTAGAAGATAATACAGGTTTATTTCATGCCTTGCAATCAGACTTTCCTGTTGTTCCTCTTTTTATTTTCGATGATGATATTCTAGAACATCTTCCAAAAAATGACGCCAGAGTAACTTTTATTTATGATTCTCTTGAAAAGATAAATACAGAATTAAACAAAATCGATTCTTCCATTTTAATCAAAAAAGGAAAAACAAAAGACGTTTGGAAATCACTCATTAAAGAATTTGACATTCAATCTGTTTTCTTCAATAAAGATTATGAACCTTTTGCTATTAAACGTGATAGCTTAATTTCATCTTTATTAAAGGAAAATGACATTGAATCTTTCTTTTTTAAAGATCATGTAATCTTCGAAGAAAAAGAAATCACAAAAGCAGATGGACTTCCTTATACCGTTTACACGCCTTATAAAAACAAATGGCTGGAGAAATATCATCTTTCAGGCTCAGCACCAGAATACGATTCGGCTTCATATCAATCTAATTTTGCGAAGAATAAATTCAAGTTTCCTGAATTAGCCGAAATCGGTTTTGAAAGAAGTGCTATAAAAGTACTTCCGCACAACTTAACTCAAATTGCTAATTATAAAGAAACGAGAGATTTTCCAGCTTTAGACAGTACTTCATATCTTTCTCCACATTTGCGTTTTGGAACAGTGAGTATTCGAAAATTAGTAAATTGGGCAAACAGAAAAAATCAGACTTTTTTGAGTGAATTAATCTGGAGAGAATTCTTCATTCAGATTCTGTTTAGTTTTCCGAATTGCATTAATCATAATTTCAAGTCCAATTATGACGGAATTCAATGGCGAAATAATGAGGAAGATTTCAAACGCTGGTGTTCGGGAACAACAGGCTACCCAATGGTTGATGCCGGAATGCGCCAATTAAATGAGACTGGTTATATGCACAATCGTGTCCGTATGGTTGTGGCAAGTTTTCTTTGCAAACATTTACTCATCAATTGGCAATGGGGCGAAGCCTATTTCGCAGAAAAACTTCTAGATTTCGAATTGGCATCAAACGTAGGAAACTGGCAATGGGCAGCAGGAACAGGTTGCGACGCAGCGCCTTATTTTAGAGTTTTCAATCCCGAAATACAACAAAAGAAATTTGACGAAAAAGGAGAATATATTAGAAAATGGATTCCCGAGTTTGATTTTGGTTATAATGAACCAATGGTTGATCATGCCTTTGCTAGAGATCGTGCGATTTCTACTTACAAGGCTGGGATTTTGAAATAAAGTTTTATTTTGTTTTAGGTTTAAAGCTTCAAGTTTTTTCTAGATGCTTAAATTTTGTTTCCCGCAGATTTTGCTGATCTAGCAGATTTATTCTCATTTTTGTCATCCTGAGGAACGAAGGATCACACTAGAAACTCCGCACAGAATGTCGCCAACCTTTGTCGATTTGCAAGTGTGATCCTTCGTTCCTCAGGATGACAAACTAATGAAAAAAAAACTTTGTCAAAGTTTTAAACTTTGACAAAGTTCTACATCCCTAAAATTGGAATTTAAAACTTAGTATTTCAAATAATTATCAACTACAATCTTAGCCTTCAAATCAAACATTAAATTGTACAAACCAAAGAAAGTACGATTCATGTAAATAAAGTGCTTAGAACCACGATTTCCGTTCATTTTTTTAAGGTTTGTATCTTCTGAGAAACGTTTTCCTAATTCGGCAATTGCATTGAAGAATTTTTCATCAGCAAAATCGAAAGTTTCGTTTTGGAAAGGTTTTGTGAAAAGCGATAACAAATCATGAAACATTTCGGTAAAATATTCAATTTCTGCAGGTGTATCATCTTGACGAAGGATTTCTAATTCGAATAATTTCTCATTAAAAAGCTTTTCGTCGGTAATTACATTTTTGTTGATTAGCTCAAAATATGGTGTGTAGAAATCGTCTGGAATTTGTTTCATACATCCAAAATCTAAAGCAATCAATTGGTTTTGATCATCTACCAAAAAATTTCCAGGATGTGGATCTGCATGAACTTTTCTCAAAACGTGAATCTGATACATGTAAAAATCCCAAAGTGCTTGACCTAATTTATCTCCTGCTTCTTGATTGGTATTTTGGGCTGTAAACTCAGAAAGATGAATTCCTGTCATCCAATCCATTGTGATAATCTTCTCAGATGAAAACTCAGGATAATAGTTAGGAAAAGTAATATTTTCAATCTTGCTGCAAGCATCAACCACTTCTTGGCTTTGTTTTAATTCTAACAAATAGTTAGTTTCTTCAATCAGTTTATCTTCAACTTCTTTGAAATATTTATCAGAATCTTTTCCTTGAAGATTAAACATTCTAATCGCAATTGGTTTTACCAAAGCCAAATCTGACGAAATACTATTGGCAACGCCTGGATATTGAATTTTAACGGCTAGTTTTTTATCTCCTTTCTTTGCTAAATGCACCTGACCAATACTTGCTGCATTGACAGAATTCGGATTAAACTCATCGAAAATTTCATATGGAGTTTTTCCAAAATTGCTTTTAAAGGTTTTTAAAACCAAAGGAGCAGAAAGTGGCGGAACAGAAAACTGCGACAAAGAAAACTTCTCTACATAAGCTTGAGGTAAAAAGTTCTTGTCCATACTCAGCATCTGAGCTACTTTAAGAGCACTTCCTTTTAAGCTTTTTAGTCCGTCATAAATATCTTCTGCATTGTTTTCGTTTAGTTTATCACGGGTTAGATCTGGATTTACCATTTTCTCAGCATAATGCTTTACGTAGTTTACACCAATTTTAGCACCGGTCTGAACCAATTTTCCCGCTCTTTCAATTTTTGAAGTTGGGATATAATCTATCGTTTTCATTATCTACTGTATACTTTTTCTTTGAACAAAAATTTTCCGAAATCAAGCAAATGATTCATCGGAGCTACATTCATCAATTCAAATGAGGCATTAACCGACTTTTCTATAAAAATATCGGTTTTCTCAAAAGCAGGAGATTCATCTTCCATCCAGAATTTAATGGTTAGCATTAATTGCAACCAAGAAGATTCTTGAATCGTTTTTTCCTGAAACTTCTGAAATCTTTCTTGTTCTAATCTATAATCGTCGGTTAAAATTTCAGCAACATAATCTTTAAAACTATTTCTAAGCGTCGTTAACTGAACTAAATTTTTAAGCGGATTTCTATCTATTTTAAGCGATTGCAAAACATAACTTCTGTTTGCTGTTAGGATTTCGAAGAAAGTAAAATAAAAACTTAACATTTTATTCTTCATGTCATATCCTTGATACTCTTCGTTTTTATGAAGAAGATTGACTGTGTTTTCAAAAAACAGTCGAAATATTTCTTTTTCTAAACCTTCTAATGTTCCGAAGAAAGTATAAAACTCAGCTTCAGTAAAATCATTTTCTTTGGCAAAATGATAAACCGATTTTAGTTTTTGTCCCTTTTCTAGAACCTCTTCCATATATTTTGAAACGATATCATCCTTGGTAATTACCTTTTTTTTAGTCGCCATTTTATTAAAATTTAGAATTTGCCATAAAGGTAAACATTGTTTAAGTACCTTTACTAATCCTTAAACACTATACACTGTTAAATATATTATAAACTATTATGGCTCAAAATGTTCTATTAACAGGCGGAACTGGTTTCATTGGAAAATATTTGACAGATGTTCTGATCGAAGCAGGTTTTTCTGTTTCTGTTTTGAGTCGTTCTGATAAAAAAGACAGTGCAAGAATTACCTATTATAAATGGGACATAAAGAAAAATTACATTGATAAAAATGCAATTCTAAATGCCGATTATATCATTCACCTTGCAGGCGAAGGAATAGTAGAAAAAAGATGGACCAAAAGACGCAAAAAAGCTATTATAGAAAGCCGCGTAAGACCAGTAGAAATGATCTATTCTGTTTTAGAAATGAACAATAAAAAACTGGAAGCCTTTATTTCTGCTTCTGGTATTGGAATTTATGGTGCCATTACAAGTCATAAAATCTGTACTGAAAATACTCCGCCAGCTGATGATTTTCTTGGCATTACATGTCAAAAATGGGAAAGCGCTGCCGATAAAATTAGTTCTTTAAATATTCGAACAGTCAAAATTAGGACTGGCATTGTTTTGGGCAAAAATGAAGGTTTCTTAAAAAAAATGATTCCTACTTTTAAGTCCGGTTTTGGTGCCGTATTAGGTTCAGGCAAACAATATCTACCTTGGATTCATGTTGAAGATTTATGTCAGATTTATTTAAAAAGCATTGAAGACAACCAACTTGAAGGTGCCTACAATGCTTGTATTACTGACAATACCACAAATGCTCGATTTTCTAAAACTATGGCAAAACTATACGATTATAGTATATGGCTGCCAAAAGTTCCGCCTTTTGTGTTAAAGATTTTACTTGGGCAAATGAGTGTAGCTGTCTTGACAGGACAACGTGTTTCTTCAGAAAAAATTCAGAAAACAGGTTTTGAGTTTCAGTTTACCGATCTAGAAAAGACACTTATAAACTGTATAAAGTAGTTTTTTACTTAAGTGTTAGCATCGTGTCATCACTGCGCACAACACCCGTCAGTTCTGTATTGGCCGTTTTTGCAATTTTAGCCGCAATAGTAGTTGGAATACTAATATTGAAATCAGATACTGCAATTGGAAAATCGGAAATAACCTGAATTCCTTCTGGAACTCTTTTTATCAAAGCATTTACGATAATCTCCTTCGACTTTCCGCGCAAATTAAGCTTGCCCTTTATTTGGTATTGTTTTTCAACCTCATTAATATCTTTCAAATCAAATTTTTCAATCTTTCCTTTAAACACAGCTTTAGGATAACGATTGCTTTGCATATAATTTTCATTGAAATGCTCTTGCATCAAATCTAATTTAAAACGAAAATCTTTGATAATAACAGTACAGATAAAAGTACTTGTTTTAGGTTCTAAAAGTATGGCAACTTGTCTATTTACAGCTCTCACTTCTTCAAATAGCGGAACAGACGCTTCAAAATTTATTGTCCCTGTATTTGTAAAAAATTTGTCTTGGGCAATGACAGAAAAAGCAGTAAAAAGTAAAAATAATAAAGTAGTTGTTTTCATAATCGTCTTCATTTAAACAATTATGTCATTCCATTTATTCTGACTAAGAGAAAATAAAATCAGATTCTAATTAATCTGAAAAAAATCGAACGGCAATACTCAGTGAAAAATTTCCGTAACCCAATAATTACACTTAAAGTTACGGAATTTTTGTATGCGAAGTTTTAGAACTTATGCTAAATATTTGTGAATGTTTTAATTGAAAAATAAGAGGTATGAGATGTCAAATATTGTCAAAACTTAACTTTTTACTTCTGTACAAATCTCAATCAAAAATCCGTTTAAATCTCTTGCGTATGCTACAACTTGTCCCCACGGTTTTTCTACAGGTTCTAAAACAATAACAGCTCCAAAAGAAGTAGCTTTTTGCAAAACTTCTGGAACATTCTCTGTAATAAAGCCAATTTCTATGGCAAAAGGTTTGTCTTCTAAACTGCTTTCGATAAAACCATCAGGTAAATTTTTTGAAGCTAATTTTTTTGAAGCAAATGAAAGTGTTGTTTCTCCCGTAATTAATTCGCCATAATCATTATCTGGTGTGACAAATTTTCTCGAAAAACCAAATGCGTTTTCGTAAAACGAAATAGTTTCTTCGACATTTTCAACATATAAAATTGTATATCCAAACTTGACCATGCTTTCTAAATATTTAATGATTTCAATAAATATAAGAAAATTTAGCTAATTTCTAAAAGAACATTATATTTTTCAAGGCTCGCCAAATCTTCGATAGAATTAATATTGGTCAATTTTTCGTGTTCTTCTACTTCTTTTCGAACTTCGATATGTTTTATTGCTTTTCTAAAACGGCGCACTTCTTCCAAATTAGATAAAATCAATCCTGGAACTGGAACGCTTTTTCCGTCTTTATCTTTGGCAACCATTGTAAAATAAGATGAATTACAATGTTTGATAGCTCCTGTCTGAATGTTTTCTGCTTCTACACGTATACCTACAATCATAGAACTTCTTCCAACATAATTTACAGAAGCTTTCATTGTTACTAATTCTCCAACTTCGATTGGTTTCAAAAAGTTTACCGTATCTACAGAGGCAGTCACACAATAATTTCCGCTGAATTTTGATGCTGATGCAAAGGCAATTTGATCTAACAATTGTAAAATATATCCTCCGTGAATTTTCCCGCTAAAGTTGGTATGCGAAGGCAACATTAATTCTGATATACTAACTTTTGATGATGAAACGGGTTTAAAATCTGTACTCATGTTTTTGTTTTTGGTATTTTTTTGATTAGTTGTATTCTATATTACGTTAGTCTTTCTTCTTGCGTCTTTATCCTTCTAATTCAATAACTCATTTTCATCTGAATTTATCGCTCTTGCAATAATATTGTCTGGAAGCGATTTCTTTGCTTTTGCTCCCATTTTTTTTAATCTTTCTACGCTCGAAATCAGGTTTCCTTTTCCGTCAACCAGTTTATTCATGGCGCTTTCGTATTCAGTTTTAGTGTCTTTTATTTTATTTCCTATTCGGACTAAATCGGACACAAAGCCTTCAAATTTATCATATAAAGCTCCTGCTTGTCTTGCAATCTCTAAAGCATTTTCTTGCTGCTTTTGATTCGTCCACATACTGTCAATTGTTCGTAAAGTTGCCAAAAGTGTACTTGGCGTAACAATTACAATATTTCTATCAAATGCTTTTGTATATAAAGAGGGATCTTCGTTTAAAGCAATTGCAAAAGCGGGTTCCATTGGAATAAAAAGCAGTACAAAATCTGGACTTTCCATTTGATACAAATCATGATAGTTTTTACTTCCCAATTGCTCAACATGCCTTTTTATAGAAATAACATGTTCTTTAAGAAATTCTATTTTTAAAAGTTCCGACTCTTCGTTTACCCATTTTTCGTAAGCTGAAAGCGAAACTTTAGAATCAACAATCATTTTCTTACCATCTGGAAGATTAATTACAACGTCTGGCAAAACACGATTTCCTTCGCTATTGGTAAAACTTTGCTGGACTTCATATTCTCTTCCTTTTTCTAATCCCGATTTTTCTAAAACACGTTCTAGAACCAATTCTCCCCAATTTCCCTGCATTTTACTGTCGCCTTTTAGAGCTTTAGTAAGATTTAAGGTTTCTTTGCTCATTTGCGCGTTCATTTCACTCAAACCAATAATCTGCTGACGAAGTGCTGCATGATAATCTATGCTTTCTTTATGTGTTTGTTCTACTTTCTGTTCAAATACCAAAATTTTATCCTGCAAAGGAGTTAGGATATTTTTCATATTAACGGTATTCTGTTCGGTAAACTTAGCCGATTTTTCTTCTAAGATTTTATTTGCAAGATTTTCAAACTCTTTAGTGAATTTTTCCTGAAGTTCATTGATTTCGCTTTTTTGTTCTTTATGACGTTCCCATAAATTTTCAAAATCAACTTCTTTTTTAGAAAGCTGAATTGCCAAACTATCTTTTTCGGTTCGGATGTTTTCTTTCTCAGCAATATTTAACTGCAATTGTTTCTGAAAATTATTTTTTTCGTTTTCAAACTGCTCTTTCTGCATTTGCAATTGACCGTTTAACGCATTCAATCTTTCCTCAGAAATGACTTTTTCTGACTGAAATTTTGATGCAGAAAGCATTCTACCTACGTATATACCCATAAAAAGGGCAACAACAAAGCCTAATAAAAACGGTATATAATCAGACATAACTAAGTTTATTTTACGTAAAAGTACGCAATAATACGTAGTGCTTAGTTTTTAAAACGGAAATTTCACTAATTCATTCTCAATTCAAACTAAACCAACATTTTATTTTTTCAAAAAAAATAAGAACCTCAACGCAACCTTTTTTTAAAACTGCTATCTACTAAAATATAAACCTATCAAAATAATTATGAAAAAAATAATGCTTGGCTTATTTGTAGCCTTCGGATTCAGTGCCTGTTCTCTTAATGATGGAAATAACTATGTAGATTGTGGTTCTAATACTGTTGTAAATTTTACTGGTTTTCCTTTCTCATGTAATTATAGCGAAAAAACATTGCAAAATAATCCTGCCGCAATTGTTGTTGGATCTCAGGAAAAAATGAATCAATATTTTACAAAACATACTAACAATTGCCCTGTTGCAAGTGATCCGAATATTGATTTTACAAAAGAATATTTGGTTGGACTTTTTGCTGGCGCTAAACCTACAAGCGGTTACGAAATTGTAATTAGCTCTATTGTAGAAAACAATTGCGAAATTGTTGTGAACTATTACGAAAAAACCCCAGCTGTTGGCGAAAATGTAACTCAAACCCCAACTTACCCAACTAATTTTGTTTTGATTCCGAAAACGTCAAAAGGAATGATTTTCAACAAAACAACAGAGAATGCAGATAATATTGTTATTGGAAGTTTTAACAACCAATGTGCTAGTTCAGATTGCCAAAAATTCTACCAAATTAACGATTACAACACTTTAAAATTCTTAAATGTTGGTGCAAAACAATATGATTTTGGACAATACAGATATACTCCAACAATTAAAAGAGGCGAATATACTTTACTTTTAAAAGAAGTTCCTGCAGAGATTTTAGCTTTAAAAGGACAAACTAAAACATACGGTACTCCAGATGCAGGAGATCAAGGCGGAGTTTATTTTGAATTGCGTCAAGCAGGAAACACTACAAAAATTTATATAGACAACAATGACACAGCAGATCAAAGTGCTGATGTAAAACAATTCAAGAAAAAGATTCAAGACAAAATTACAAGCTTAAAATAATTTAAATCATGAAGCATCTCTTTTTATCTTTTATTGCCTGCTTTCTTTTTACATCAATGATTTCTGTAAATTCTTCTAAAGAAAAAATTACAGGATCAATAATCAATACTTGGATTTGGGAAAAATCTATAGGAGGTTCTAACAATCCTTATGTGGCTACCCCAAAATCAATTGGGTTTACTAAGAAAATTATCTTCACCCAAAACGGAAGAGTTATTACTTATAAAAACAATGTAGAAATAAGAAACAGTGTTTATCAGATAGAAAAAGGAAAAGCATATTTTGACCAATCAGAACGTGATCTAATTACGTTTGAAGGCAAAACCTACGCAATAGAAAACCTTGACAATCAAAACTTAACAATAGTAAGTAACCATCAAGATGGTACTCGAACTATTTTTAAAAGATAGTTTTGTAAGCTATTTAAAACTATTTTTGCAAAATCAAATTTGAACCATTTCTTGAAAGACGAGTTAGAAAAATATATCAAACTGTGCATTAAAAATGACAGAGAGGGACAACTGAAAATTTATCAGTTGTTCTCTCCTGTTTTATATGGCATCTGTTTGAAATATATGAAGAACGAAGATGATGCGAAAGATGTTTTTCAAGAAGCTTTTGTAATTGCCTTTCAGAAAATAAGCCAGTATAAGTTTGAAGGAAGTTTTGAGGGGTGGCTAAAACGGATTTTTATAAACAAACTCATCGAGACTTTAAATAAGAAGAAAAAAGAGAGTTTCTATTTGGATGTTTTTGATCCTGACACCGATTTTATAGAAGAAGAGGAATTAGAAGTTATTCCGATAGAACAGGAAAAACTACTAGAATACATTCGGGATTTGCCAGATCAATATCGGACGGTTTTTAACTTGTATGTATTTGAAAAAATGAAACACAGAGAAATCGCCGAACTACTAAAGATCTCCGAAGGGACATCAAAATCAAATCTAAATCGCGCCAAACATATATTACAAAAGCGAATTTTGAGCATAAAAAATTTTAAAACAGCATGAAGAAGCATAAAATAGAAGATATTTTTTCATCAATGGAAGACTTTTCGAGTGTTCCGCCTCCAGAATTATGGAGTCAGATTGAAGAAAAATTAGACAAACCTAAAAAGAAGAAGAGAGTTGTTCTTTGGTGGTCGGCTGCTGCATGCTTATTATTAGGGTTGCTTCTGCCTTCAATATTACATTTTACTGCTTCGCCTGAAAATATCAACCTCAACAAAGGCGGTTTAGAAAACAGCAACAATAGTGTTGTTCTTGACAAAAAAACAAATGACAACTCTAGCAACAAAAATTTAGATCAAAATAAAAATATTGGTAAAACGGTAGATTCTTTAAATGAAAATTCTGTAAGAAAAAATCAATTTAATACCAAATCTGGAATTCAAGTTCAAGAGACTTCTGTAGCTCAAACAAATTCTAAAAACAAAACGAATAAAAAAGATTCTAAATATAGTACTCCAAATGTTGCCAATACTCCAAACGAATCGGTTGCATTTCAAAATTCTAGTATTTCAGAAGATAAATCGCTTGTAAAATCTTCTAGCAAATCTATCTTAGGAAATAATTTAAAAACTTCTAATAAAGGGATTTCTGAAGAACGTATTGCATTTGGCAAACAAAGTAAATTTAATTCGACAGCAAACAAATCGCTCTCAAAATCTATTTTTGACGAACAATTGACAGCTAAAAACAACAAAAATATTGCTTTCA
>NZ_DHEI01000040.1:47568-56435 GCF_002399805.1 Flavobacterium sp. UBA4854 | reverse complement strand
AGCTCTTCTGTAAACAGCAATGTATATAAATCGAATACTTCTATTTCAGGAAAAACTGAAAATAACCGTACCGATAAAGCAGTTATCATAAAAGACGATCTAAAGCTTAATAACACTTTAAGCAAAACAGACTCTATTCAATTGGCTGAACTTCAGAATTTGGAAAAAGATATTTTATCTCCTGAAAAGAAGAAAGAAGAAAAAGAGAAAAAAGACAATTTGATCGATAAAAAAGAAAGATGGGCAGTTGCTGTTTTTGCTGGTGTTGCAAGTTCTGAAAACACTAAAAACGAAAAAACTCTGGGCAACGTAAACGATTCTAAACAATCAAATTCTTATGGAGTAAAAACAAAATACAGCATTAATAAAAAATGGGCTGTTGGATCTGGTCTAAAAATTAATGAATTAGGCCAAAGCGTTGCCAATGTATCGTATGTAAGTGCTAAAAACAATGCTTTTTTTGCTCCCGACTCTTATCCCGTTGCTGCTGGAAATCAACCAAGTCAAGATTATCTTTTGATTTCTAATAGCACAAAAGAAGCGCTGAAAAATGAAAACGTACAAACGGGTAAATTAGATCAAAACTTAAGATATGTTGAGATGCCTCTTGAGGTTTCTTATTCTATTTTTAATAAAAATAAAGCTAGCATTAATTTAAACACTGGAGGTTTTGTCGGTAAACTAATTTCTAACAATGTGAATTTGGATGGACATTCTATTGGAGAAAACATGAATGCTAATGATTACGTTTATGGTTCTACTTTAAGCAGTACGGTTCAATATCGTGTGTACAAAAAAACCAATGTTTTTGTTGAACCTGCTATGAATTATTATGTCAATCCGTTAAATAGCCAGTCTTTCAACCAGTTTCAATGGGGATTAAATTTTGGCCTTAATGTTGCTTTCTAACGAGAATTTGCAGTAATTTTCAAGAATACTTGAGAATTGATTTTTTATGAATTTTACTACTGCTCCAGCTGATTTGCTATTAAGCAAAGAAATCGTTTATGATCAGGCTGATTTATTGCTTGCTTCTTTGCAGAAAGAAAGCGAAAGCGACGAATACAAGGCGCATCGTTTTCTAATAAACAATAAGAAGATTTGTTATCGAGAAGCAAAAGTTACTCCAACCAAAACAGGACAGTTTGTTACTTTATGGAAACGCAATCAAACTGGGATCATTGAACCTTTCGCCTATTCTGACGATATAGATTTTGTAATTATCACTGTTCGAAAAGATCAGAATTGGGGACAATTTATTTTTCCAAAAAAGATAGCGTTAGAGAAAGGTATTTTTTCTACCCAAAACAAACAAGGAATTAGAGCTACAAGAGTATATCCGCCTTGGGATGAAACCACAAGCAAACAAGCTCAAAAAACACAGAAATGGCAATTAGATTATTTCTTTCTTTTTACCAATCCAGACGATATTGATTTAAACGAAATCAGAAAAATATTTGCATAAAAAAAGGCAGTCTTAAAATGACTGCCTTTTTCAATTTATAGTAAGCCTCTTATTTTTTAATCACTTTATCTTTAAAAATAACTTTATTATTTTCGGTAACCGTGTAAAAATAAACTCCAGAAACTAAATTATTAACAGCAATAACTGCTGTACTAACTTCAGATTCATTTTTAACGTTAATTGGATTTCCAATGGCACGTCCATTAAAATCGTATAATCTAATTTTCAAATCTCTTGCTTGTGCTGTTTTGATATCAAAATTTAAAACATCTGTTGCAGGATTTGGATAAGCTTTTACGAAATATTTGTTTTTCGTTCCAAAATCAGGTGTAGAAAGTACGTCTTCTTTCAAATAGAAACGAGCAATTACTGGTCCGTGGTCTGAAGTTGTTGTGGTATAATTTTTAACAAAATTTCTTGGGTCATAAACTGCGATTGAGTTGTCTATGTAATCTTCATTCAATTCATCAGAAATTAAAATATGATCTAAAAATCCTTTTGAACTTAAAAAACTATAAGCTCCAGCTTGACTAATACCTAATGTCAAAGCATTATAACCAGCTGTATCTTCTACAAATTTCTGATAAGATGACGGTGTATTTGCATTACCAACCCAAGCTTTTACATCATCATTAAAATCTCCTAAAAGAATTAAATTTGAATTTGGATATTCTGCATCTAATGCATCTTTAAGGTAATCTATATCGTATTTGCGCAGATTGTATTTTGAAATATCAGTTCCAGTGTTTGCTCTTGCGTGAAGATCAATTAAGTTAATTTCTTTTTTAATTCCGCCAATATTAGCCTCAACTTGAACCAAATAAGGGAGACGTCCTGATGAGAAAAAACTATCATCGTTCTCTTCTGGAGTTTTTGTTCCTGGATAATTTGGTAAAACCACCGTATTAGCAAGAATTTGATCGAATAAATCTTTAAACAATACTTTTGTACTTTTTACAGTAGTTGTTTGTGTATTGTAAATCACAACTAGTTTTTGTGGTGGATAATAAGGATCTAAAGGCTTAAATGAATACGACCAAGAAGTTGAGATTGTTTTATCGAATGTTTTTCCGTTGATGCTAATTTTTTTAATTAATTCTTCAAGAGCCAAGTCATCAGAAACTTCTTGAACTACATAAACATCTGCGTTTAATGTGTTCATTACTTTAGCTGCGTTTTCTATTTGTAGCGCATCATTCGTTGGGCCAAATTCTTTACCAGTAGCATCTCTAACATCGGTTCCAAAAAACTCTAAATTATAAGATACGACATCGTAAGTATCTGCTTTTAATATAGAAGTTCCTGCAAATAAACCAATTTGTTTAGTTAGAGAAGTTCCTGTAACGGTTAAAACGCCAGAGATTGTTGGTACTTTTGTCGTTGGAACAAATCTTGCATAAACGATTTTTCCTGCTTCTGATTCGGCAGAAGTAACAATAACACTTGATGCAAATGAAATATTATCTAATGACAACTCGTAAGAAGCTGGAGCAGTAATAATAATATCGTCATAACCTGCAGCATTAAAAACAAAAGACTGACTAGCAGAAACCGAATTCGGACTTACATCTGCAAAATCTAAAAATGGGTTTGAGTCCACATATTTTGATTCATCTATAATAGCAAAATCATCAAAAGACCATTCTGCAGCATTATCAAGTCCACCAGAAGTCGTTTCGTAAACCCAAGCCAAATAAGTATGATCTGTTTTATAAGCTGTTAAGTTTATATATTCTGATTTTTCGTAAGTTCCTGTATTACCTGGAAATTTACCATCTAGGGGCGTCCATGTCGCTGTATTGGGATCACTTACTCCATCGTAGTTTGTAGAAACTACTAATTTTAAAGATGGCCCATCATAATATTGACGAGAATAAAAAGATAATAACGGAATGTGGTTAAAACCACCTAAACGTAATCTTGGAGAAATTAACCAATCTTTACTAGCTCCAGCATCTGAATATCCGTTCATTAAAACTGCACCAGTTCCAGAGTTAACATTTCGTGATTGGTTAGTATAAGACCATTTGTTTAAAGGTCCCGCCTCATTATATTGCACCCAATTACTGTTTACAAAAACATTTGCATCGTCAAAATTTTGCACTAAAGGATTTACTCCAAGCGCTGTTAAATTAACCGTTTTAGTTGTCCCTCCTGTTGTTTCATGAATTATTGAACCTGTAAAACTGGCAACTGAAGTAGGAGTGAATTTTACATAAACTGTTGGTGTGGCATTAGAATCAAAATCGGTTGGAACAAAAGTTAAAGATGATGAATATGCTGCATTATCTTTTGAAATTTGGAAATCTCCTGACGCAGTAACCATTACATTTGCAATAAGATCTGAAGCTCCTATCTGGTAATTTTTAATTAAAGGATCAAAATTTGGTTCGGTACCACCTAAATTTAATACCGCAACAGAAGGAGATATAGCAGGAGGCATAACACTTAGCGTTGTTACATCTACTCTATTAACTGATGCTTGAATATTTGCTGCAATATCTTCTGAAATAGAAAAAATAGAATATGATGTGCTTAAAGGCAATCCAGTAAAACTTGCTATATATTCTTGAGAAGAATTTGTTACATCAAAAACTCCTGCCTGTAAAGCTGCAGTTCCATTAGAATCCTGCCCTGCTTTTATTTGTGTAATTGTTGGTTCTGCACTTCCTACTGGAAGCAGAACATAATAGGTCTTTCCAGCTTCATTTATTTTACTAATAAAATCGAAACTATCTCCTAAAATATTAGCTGTTTTTGGATATCCTGAAACATTTGCTGGCGCTAAATTATCTTCTGTGACATCTATTTTACCAATTGCAAAGGCAGGACGAGAACCTGCTCCTGAAACTTGTCTAGATATCCATCGCACTTGAATTATTGGCTTATTATCACATTCTGCCGGTAATGTTACTCTTATATGCGCCGATTGCAGTTGTTCTGTTTCTTTTGTTCGTGTTGTTGTATTGTTGCGAAAAAAAGTTTCAGATAAGGTTACAAAATTTCCTGTCTCTCCTACACGATATTGTAAAGCCATCTCATTAATACGATTAGTCGTAGTTCCTGTAACATATGGATTACGAACTACCATTGCATCATATTCCACTTGTACTCCCGAATCGTTTTCTGTATTTAAAGCAAGAACTATTGATTGATCCAGATAATTTCCTGCATTTAAAAAACCTATTTTTTGATTATAATTATAAATATTTCCACCTGTAGAAGCAGCAGATCCGCCAGAACTCATGGTCTTATCAGATAAAACAGTAACGGTAAAATTCGAAGGGGTGCTTACACTAGAAGGAGTACTTGCATTCCAACCTAGAAAACCATCTGGATAAGTAGTAGAAGTTACTTCGAATGTATCAAAATATTGTCGAAAAGGTACGCTTTGCGGTGCTGGATTGTTCTGAGCTAAGAGATGCACGGAAAAAGAGCAAAAAAAACATAAAAGAGCCAGAATAAGGCGCGAAAAGTAAAGTTTTTTCATACGTTAAAGAATAGAGTTTTTAGAGTTCAAATTTATCTTCTTTAGAATTAAGGGAATGTTACAAAACCATCAACTTAATGTTTGCTTTTTTATCAATATAATTCAATAAAGCTTAACACATACTTAAAGATACTAAAATAAAAACAACAAAAAAGCCATATTACAAAACATTACTCAAACAATAAGCATCTCAAAAACACTGATAAAAACTCCATGTTTCCTACAAATACAGCAGTTTCAGCAAAAAAAAAGCAGTAAACTTTCGCTTACTGCTTTTTCAATTGTCATGTTATTTACTCTAAAAAATAATTAGACTGCGGTATAACCTCCATCGGCTATAATATAACTTCCTGTTGTGAAAGAAGATTTTTCAGAACTTAAAAATATTACCAATTCGGCAACTTCTTCTGCTGTCCCTAAACGATTCATTGCAGATTTTGCCGCAACAGCCTGCATCATTTCCTTATTCAAATTATCTTTTAAAAGCGCTGTTTCTATATAACCCGGTCCAACAGCATTACATCGAATATTTTTCTGAGCATATTCTACCGCAATATTTTTGGTCAAACCAACCACACCGTGTTTACTTGCTGTATACGCGACACTATTTGGAGCGGCAACTTGTCCGTGAATCGAAGCAATATTTACAATACTTCCTCCCCCGTTTTTCTCCATTTGTTCTAGTTGATAACGGCAGGCATAAAAAACACCGCTCAAATTAAGTGCAATAACTTTATCCCAAGCTTCTGGCTCATATTCTCCAGTTGGTTTTGCCGGCCCTCCCATTCCTGCATTGTTACAGGCAATATCCAATCGACCATATTTTGAAACCGTAACTTCAACCATATGCTTGTTGTCATTGGCACTCGACGAATCTCCTTTTACAAAAAAAGCTTCTCCGCCCTTATCTTTTATTATTTTTACGGTTTCTTCACCGTGCTCTACATTTATATCAGCTACTACTACTTTTGCTCCTTCTCGAGCGTATGCTTCTGCCACTGCACGTCCGATTCCTGAACCACCGCCAGATACAAAAGCTACTTTATTTTCTAAAAGTGCCATTTTATATATGTTTTTAAATTGATTCTTCTAATTTACGAAGAACTTGAGCATTGGCTAAGCTTTCAAAAGAGTTTAAAACAACATTAACGTTAAGCGCTAATGTTATGTTATTTGACATTAAATTGACAAGATTTTGTTTAAAATTTTGTATTATCTAATTCTCTTCGTCCAATTTCATGTTTCCACGATCTTCATGATTATCTGGATGTGAGTTTGAATATCGATTTGAAGTTATATCAGAGTTACGATCTTTATTCTCTACTGTTTTATTTGCCTCTTCCTCTGTTTCTACTCCGCGATTTGCATTTGGATTATTTGGATTTATCTGATGCTTCGCTGCATTTATATCTTCATTTTCGTTTCTAGCTCTTTCAACAATCTTTTTATCGCCATCTGCATCTGTAATCAATTCTTTATTCAGTTTGGCATCTTTTAATTCTTTATCGTGCGAAACGTTTTTTCCTTTAGACTCATCTATATTTTTTTGCGTTCCGTTTATTTTTTTCGTTCCTAATTTATTCGTTTCCATAACATTATCTTTTAGTTTATAATATTACAAATTCTAATCGCAAAAAAGTTATGGCTTAAGATTGCTTTCTTTTATAATTGCCATCTGTTTTTTTATTTTATTACCTTTATTCAAAGCAACTTAACAACCTTAATTATTATGAATTTCTTCAAAATCAAAACCAGCTGGTCCAATTCCGAATTTATCTTGATTAAACTTTGCATGGCTTCTATTTATATTTTTGTTGGAAGTTATTTTCATGAATTTTTTCAAAATTATTATTCCATTTTAATAGGCATTTTTATTGTTACTGCAATTTGGTTTATTTATCAATGGCTCAAAAAAATGAAATCGCAAAAGCAGTAATGGGTTTTAATTTTAGGAAAGAACTATCTTTGCAAAAAATTAAAAATGCACCGACACTTCATTCTTTTTAAACCTTACGGCTACTTAAGTCAATTTATTTATGAATTAAAAAGAAAGAAAAAGCTTTTGGGCGAATTGCACGATTTCCCAGAAGGTACAATGGCAATTGGAAGATTAGATGAAGATTCTGAAGGATTACTTCTTTTGACGACTGATGGAAACATGAGCGAACTCGTTCGAAGTAAAAAGGTTGAAAAAGAATATTACGTTCAGGTTGACGGATTAATTACGCCAGAAGCAATTGAACAATTACAAAATGGGGTAGAAATTGGACTTGACGGTGGAAAATACAAAACAAAACGCTGCAAAGCATCTATCGTTACCGAAATTCCCGATTTTGGACCAAGAGCAAAAAAAATTAGAGATGAACGCCACGGCCCGACTTCTTGGGCTTCAATCACGGTTAGAGAAGGAAAATTTCGCCAAGTTCGAAAAATGACTGCGGCTGTTGGTTTTCCAACATTGCGTTTAGTTCGCGTTCGAATAGGAAATGTATATTTGCAAAATCTAAAAGCAGGTGAGGTTTTAGAAGTTTCCGATTTTCAATTAGAAAATTAGAAAATTTTCAGAAACTCATAACTCATAATTCATAACTAAAAAAAGATGTTAAACGTTGTTCTTGTAGAACCAGAAATACCAAATAATACCGGAAATATCGGAAGATTGTGCGTTGGCACAGAAAGCCGTCTTCATTTAATTCATCCTTTCGGATTTGTTATTAATGACAAAAACCTAAAACGTTCAGGATTGGATTATTGGGTTCATCTTGATGTTACAGAATATCAAAACGTAGAAGAATGGATTGCACAAATTCCAGATCATTCTCGCGTGTTTTTAATGAGTTCGCATTCTGATAAATCTTATTTAGAAAACGAATTTCAAGATGGCGACTGGCTAGTTTTTGGAAAAGAAAGCGTTGGTTTGAGCGCAGCCTTTATGGCAAGATTCGAAAATCATTTGACAATCCCGATGTCACCACTTATCCGCAGTTTTAATATTGCTAATTCGGTTGCTTTTGTGGTTGGTGAAGCGAAAAGACAGATTGGATTGAAGAAATAATCTCGATTTCCTACAAGGTTTTGAAAACCTTGCAGGTCAGCCGAAATATTAACTCACAATAAACTTCCCTTTTTCAGCGTCAAAAATAATATGTTCGTCTTTGAACAAATTGCTGAAACTTCCGTTAGAAATTAAATTGCACGGTTGGTCTTGCACTATACTTTCTGAGGTCATGATAATCATTTCGTCACTTAACTGAATAGCCAAATCGATATCGTGTGTCGAAAACAAAATGCATTTTTGAGTCTCTTGTGTAAGCTTTTTTAATAGTTTGAATAACGAAACTTTATGAAGGAGATCAAGATGCGTTGTTGGCTCGTCCAAAATAATTAGAGGAGTATCTTGAGCCAAAGCTCTTGCAATTAATACTTTCTGCAATTGTCCGTCACTAATCTGGAAATGTTTTTTAGAAGCCAAATGTTCAATTTGTGTCAATTGCATAGCTTCATGAACTTTAGTAATGTCTTCATCAGATAATTTATCAACCCAATTGGTGTAAGGTTGTCTTCCTAAAGCAACTAATTCAAAAACAGAAAGATTGCTTGGTGGCAATTTTTCGGTTAAAACTAAACTTAAATTTTGCGCCAATTCTAAAGGTTGATAATCTGAAATCTTTTTTTCATTCAAATAAACATTTCCTGACAACGGCTTCTGAATTCCAGTAATCGTTCGCAGTAAAGTTGATTTTCCAATTCCGTTTGCTCCTATTAAAGTAATGAGTTTTCCTGCTTCAAGATTAATATTAAGATTCTCAGCAATGGCCGTAACTCCTTTCTTGGACTTATATCCAATATTTAAACTTGAAGTTGATAGAATGTTTTTCATTTTTAAAGGTGCTAAGATTCTGAGATACTAAG
>NZ_DHEI01000040.1:28104-47345 GCF_002399805.1 Flavobacterium sp. UBA4854 | reverse complement strand
GCACCAATTATAGACGTAACAGCATTTATTGGAAGTGTAACCTCAAAGCCTGGCATTTGAGAAACAATATCACAAAATAGCATTATTATCGAACCAAAAAATAAAGTGCTCCAAAACAGAATCGTATGATTACTAGTCTGAAAAGTCAGTTTTGCAATATGAGGAACTGCCAGACCAACGAAAGCAATTGGGCCAGCAAATGCCGTAATCGCTCCTGACAAAATACTGGTCGCAAAGATGATGACTAATCTTGCTTGTTTAAAATTCAATCCCATGCTTTTGGCGTAATTTTCACCAAGAAGTAAGGCATTTAAAGGTTTTATGCTTTTGGCGCTTAAAAGCAAACCGATTCCAACACAAAATGTCAAAATTCCGATTGTTGTCCAAGAAAGGTTTCCTAGATTTCCCATTGACCAGAAAGTGAATTTCTGAAGCTGTTCTGCTGTACTAAAATAAGTCAGCACGCTTACAATTGCAGTTGTAAAACTTCCGAACATTAAACCAACAATCAAAATTGCCATTGTGTCTCTCAATCGTTGTGAAACGATAAGAACTAAAAAAAGAACCAATGTACTTCCTAAAGTTGATGCTAAAACAATTCCGTAAGAAGACAATGCAATTACACTTAAAAAAGAAGGAAGAAATCCTGCTCCTAAAATTACAAAAGCAACACCTAAACTTGCACCAGAACTTAACCCTAAAACATACGGTCCCGCAAGCGGATTTCTAAAAAGCGTCTGCATCAAAAGTCCGCTTATAGAAAGTCCCGTTCCAACTAAAACTGCGGTAATTGCTTTTGGCAAACGGTAATTAATAATAATATATTCCCATGTTGATTTTGCCGCATACCCTCCTGTTAAACTTGCAAAAACATCTTTTAACGGAATGGTAACCGATCCTAAACTAATGCTCGCAAAAAACATCAACAAAAGACCGATGCCCAAAACGGTAAATAAAATGGTATTTCGTGTTTTACTCACCAAAATTAGTTCAGTTTAGAAGCAAAAGTAAATTCGTAGCTCGTCAATAAATCAGGATGAAAAATCTTGATATAATCTTTCAATACCAAATCTGGACGACTTGGTGCTAATTCATAATAAACTGTTCCTCCTGTCGCTCCTACTGTACCTTCAAAATTATAAACGTTTTTATTTTTAAAAGCATCAAATTCTGAGTAATGCGGATTTGCTTTCTGCAATTCATCCAAACTTTTAAAAGATCCCGAAGCAATCCACACATTTGCATCTTTTGCTTTATCTAAAACTTTTTCAAAAGACAAACCTTCGCTTCCAGTTCCTTCAAGATCAGCCCATAAATAATTAGCTTTTGCATCTTTCATAAACTGTGCAACCCAGCTATTTCCTTTGGCAACATACCAAACATCTTCGTACATAGAACCGTATAATACTTTTGAAGTTGCAGGTTTATCGGCAACCAATTTTTTGGCTTGATTGTAGCTTTCAACGATTTTATCAAACAGCTCTTTTGCTTTTTCTTCTTTTCCAAATAAAGCACCGTATAACTTTATCCATTCTGCTTTTCCTAGTGGAGACTGTTCCATCCAATCACCCTGAATCAAAACATTTAAACCGCTTTTTTTAAGATTATCCAGCATCGGATTATTGTTATCTACACCAAATGTCACAATCAAATCTGGTGACAATTCTATTAATTGTTCAATGTTTAGTTTTTCATTTTGTCCAACATTTTTCACAGAACCTTTGTCAATTAATGCTCTAGTTTTTTCAGAAGAAATGTAATCGGTATGCGGAAATCCGACCAATTTATTCTCAACTTCTAACATTTCTAAAAAAGGAATATTGGTAGTTGAAGTTACCACAACACTTTCTAGAGGAACTTTTATAGAAATATATTTATTTAAACTATCAGGAATTTGTACGTCTTTTTCTTTTAAAATGTAAGTAAATTTTCCCTTAGCATTTGGCCACGGATTACTCACATTTACAATTGAATAGCCATCGTTTTTTACGATCGAAAGTCCAGAAGCAAACTCGATACTTTCTTTGGCAATACTAGATTTTACAACCTCTTGCGCTTCATTTTTTTTACATCCAATTAAGATAAGAAGCACAAAAACGACTGGTAATTTATGGAAAAAATATTTCATATTTTATGTTTTGTATGGCAACAAAGGTAAATCAAATTCTATTTTTTTTGTTTACCTTTATTCGTACAAATTTAAACAAATCGCTTTTTATTTGATGAATGTACCAAAAACAAAAATCTGCTCCAGTTGTGAAACTGCTTTTTTATGTGGCGACACTTCGCCCGAAAATAAGTGCTGGTGTAATGATTATCCACCTATTTTCAATCTATCAGAAGGAGGCGATTGCCTTTGCCCTATATGCTTTAAAGAAGCCTGTGAAGATAAAATTGATGCTTATGTCGAAACTGTAACTCCAAAAAAGGCTCTTAATAACAAGGCCATGTTTTTGCCTAAAAATGATAATTTAATTGAGGGAATCGATTACTACATCGAAAATGGCAACTATGTTTTTAAAGCTTGGTTTCATCTAAAAAGAGGAGTCTGCTGCGGAAATAACTGCCGACATTGCCCTTATTAGAAGTTATGAGTTATAAATTTATGAGTTAGTCTTCCATAATAAATTTATAACTTGGTCAAACTCATAATTCATAATTCAAAACTTATAATTAACAAAAATGATTTACTTGGTAACTGGCGGCGAACGTTCTGGAAAAAGCGGGTATGCTCAAAAACTTGCTTTAGAGCTTTCCGATTCTCCTTTATATGTAGCAACTGCACGAAAATGGGATGCTGATTTTCAAAACCGAATCGATCGTCATCAGAAGGAAAGAGACGAACATTGGACAAATATCGAAAAAGAAAAATATTTAAGTGAAATTGATTTTTCTGAAAAAACTGCCTTAATAGATTGTGTAACGCTTTGGCTGACTAATTTTTTTATCGATACTAAAAATGATGTCGAACTAAGTTTGGAAGAGGCTAAAAAAGAATTTCTTGCCATTGCTAAACATGAAAATGCTAATATAATTATCGTAACAAATGAAATCGGAATGGGAGTTCATGCAGAAACGCACATAGGCAGAAAATTTGTCGAACTGCAAGGTTGGATGAATCAATTTCTTGCAACCAATGCTGATCAGGTTGTACTTATGGTTTCTGGAATTCCGGTTAAAATAAAAGGATAAATTTCAATACAAAAATTCCAAATTGCAAAACATAGTGAGTTTTGCAATTTGGAATTTTTCTTTTTTGGAGCTTGATCTTGGAGTTTGGAATTTAAAAATTGTAATTTTATAGCATGAGTAATTTAGACGATATATTAAAATCCCGCAGAGACACACGCCATTTTACAAACGATGAAGTTCCAGACGAAGTAATTCAGAAAGCTTTACAAGCTGGACATTGGGCGCCTTCTGTTGGGCTTACTGATGCTACACGATATTATCTCATTAAATCGGATGAAATAAAAACGTCTATTAAAAAACTGTTTTTAGATTACAATAAAAAAGCCGAAGAACGCACCGATAATCCAGAACAGAAGGAACTTTACAGATCGCTAAAACTAGAAGCGATCGAAGAAGCGCCAATCGGACTTATTATTGCTTATGATCGCTCCGTTTTAAATCAGTTTACGATTGGAACAATTGGGAGTAACGAAGCAGTAAAATTTAGTTCAGTTTGTGCGGCTCAAAATATTTGGCTTTCGCTTACAGAACAAGGTTACGGAATGGGCTGGGTTTCGATTTTAAATTATTATGAGTTTAAAAAAATACTTGATTTACCCGAAAATATAGAACCGCTTGGTTATTTCTGCATCGGAAAACCGGCCACCAATTATAACAATCAGCCAATGTTGCAACAGTTGCATTGGAAACAAAAATCGGAAGCCCCCATTTGTAATGAAATCAAAGAAATTCATCAAATAAATGTTCCAGATTTTGATTTAAGATCAGAAAATGAAATCAAAAACAAATCTGATTTCAATAAGCGTTTACAAGAAAAAATAGATTCAAAAACAAAACCCGTTGGTTCTTTAGGAATGCTGGAATCTCTAGCTTTTCAAATTGCAACTGTTTTCGAAACTTTGAATCCGAAAATAATAAAACCTAACATTGTTGTTTTTGCAGCCGATCACGGAATTGCCAATCACGGTGTAAGTGATTATCCGCAAGATGTTACTCGCCAAATGGTCAATAATTTTCTAGATGGCGGCGCTGCGATAAATGTTTTTTGCAATCAGAATAATATTGAATTATCAATTGTAGATTCGGGCGTCAATTACGATTTTCCAACCAATGCCAAATTAATCGATGCTAAAATTGCAAAAGGAACTCAATCCTTTTTACATGTTCCTGCAATGAGCGAATCTGAAGTTCGGTTGTGTTTGGATAAAGGAAAATCGATTGTTCAAAATATTGCAAAATCTGGTTCGAATTGTATTGGTTTTGGCGAAATGGGAATCGGAAATACTTCAACTGCTTCTGTTTTAATGAGTATTCTAACAGGTTTTCCTATTGAAGAATGCATCGGAAAGGGAACTGGAGTTGAAAATGAAAAACTGCTTCTAAAACAAAACTTGCTCAAAAAAGCAATTGATAATTATTCCGGTCAAACCGAATTAATATCGCAACTGTCCTATTTTGGCGGTTTTGAAATTCTTCAAATGTCTGGAGCAATATTAGAAGCTTTTGAAAACAAAATGCTAATTCTAGTTGATGGTTTTATCTGTACTATTGCTTATCTGATTGCTTTAAAAATAAATCCGAACATACAGCAAAATGCTATTTTTTGTCATTGTTCTGCCGAAAAAGCACATTCAGAATTATTAAATTATTTAGAAGCAAAACCAATTTTAAATCTTGATTTACGTTTGGGAGAAGGAACTGGCTGCGCTGTTGCTTTTCCGATTTTAAAATCGGCCGAGGCTTTTTTAAATGATATGGCTAGTTTTGAGAGCGCGGGAGTAAGTCGTAAATAAACTACTATTTGTCATTTCGACTGAAAGGAGAAATCACACTAGAAACTCGACAAAGATTGACGATTTTCTTTGCGTAATCTTGTGTGATTTCTCCTTTCAGTCGAAATGACAAACTAAATGGAAAACCAATTATATAAATGAAAAAAGAACTACACATTTTCTTCACCTGTTTAATGTTCTACACCAGAATTCCATGTCCAAAAAACATTACGCATCATCCAGATTATTTAAATAAAGCCACAAGATATTTTCCATTTATTGGATGGATTGTTGGAGGTATTTCTTTTTTAGCTTTTTATCTTTTTTCATTTTTTCTTTCTTCGGAAATTGCTGTTATACTAGCAATTATTGCTTCTATTTTAACCACAGGCGCTTTTCACGAAGACGGTTTTGCGGATGTCTGTGATGGTTTTGGCGGAGGCTGGACTAAAGAAAAAATCTTAATGATTATGAAAGACAGTGCAATTGGAGCCTACGGAGCAATCGGATTGGTTTTGCTTTTTTTACTAAAATTTAAATTGCTTTCAGAATCCGTTTTACTTTTTGCTAATAATATTCTTCTCGTTTTCCTTTTGTTTATTTCTGCTCATTCATTGAGTCGACTTGCCGCAATAAGCATTATTTTCACACACGAATATTCTCGTGATGATGCTTCGAGCAAAAGCAAACCAATTGCAAAACAATATACTTGGAAAGAAGTTTTTGGATCTTTCTTTTTTGGCTTAGTGCCGGTAATTGTATTTTCTTATTTCGATTTGAAATTTCTGCTTGCTATTATTCCTGTTTTCATAACGAGATATTTTCTAGCACGCTATTTTCAAAAATGGATTGACGGTTATACTGGAGATTGCCTTGGCGCAACACAGCAAGTTTGCGAAGTTGTATTTTACTTAAGCATTTTATTTTTATGGAAATTTATCTAGTTCGTCATACCGAAACAGTTTGTGAAAAAGGAATTTGTTACGGACAATCTGATGTAGATATTGCAAAACCATTTGACGAAATTTTCAGCAGAATCATTTCAGAATTACCTCCAGAGGCAATTATCTTTTCTAGTCCATTAAAACGTTGTGTTATTTTAGCCAAGCACATTCAAGAAAACATTAAAACCGTTTCTTATCAGGAAGATGAACGATTAAAAGAGATGAATTTTGGCGATTGGGAATTAAAAACTTGGAATGAAATTCCGTCAGAAGAGCTCAATCCTTGGATGGAAGATTTCGTGAATATCAAGGTTTCAAACGGAGAATCTTTTGTTGAATTACATGAAAGAGTTGGCCATTTTTTGTCGGAAACACTTTCAAAACTAAATCAGCCAACTGTAATTGTCGCACATGCAGGAATCATCAGAAGCATTTTATGCCATCAGAGTTCGCTTCCATTAAAAGACGCCTTCAATAATAAAGTTGATTTCGGAGAAGTTATAAAAATCAGTTTTTAATGCTAATTATTTATAATTTTTCATGAAACATAAAACAAATTTGAATAATCAATATTTTTAACTTTATCTTTGCGACAAATTAAGGTTGTGTTTTTAATTTAAAAAATACATTAAAAGGGAATCAAGTATAATTCTTGAGCTGTACCCGCAACTGTAAGCTAAGTTCAAAAAACGAATGCTTGCTGTAAACTACAAACCACTGTCACGCTCCGCGCGATGGGAAGGTAAACAGCAAGACGCAAGCCAGGAGACCTGCCTTTATAACAAATATCAAACTCTCGGGAAAAAGAGTGAAGAAATTATGACTTTAAAAAGATTTTTTACTTTTTGTTTATTTGTTGTGTGCCAGATTATTTCGGCGCAGAACGATTCTATTACCAGTCTGAAAGAAGTTTTTGTTTCAGATAAGAATTTAAAAACCTATTCGGCTTCACAATCTGTTTTAAAACTGAATGATTCTATAATCAATAAAAATGAGGCGCTCCTTACCGATTTATTGAACTTTAATTCGACTTTATATTTTAAAGAATATGGACGAGGAATGCTTTCTACGGTTTCTTTCAGAGGAACAACTTCTTCGCAAACAGCTGTTATCTGGAACGGAATAAACATTAATTCTCAAATGAACGGAAGTACCGATTTTAATACTATTTCGGGCTCAGATTATAATTCAATAAGTGTAAAAGCAGGTGGTGGAAGCGTAATTTATGGAAGCGGCGCAGTTGGAGGCACGGTGCATTTAAACAACGATTTGTTGTTTTTTAATCGTTTTGAGAATAATTTAAGACTAGATTATGGTAGTTTTAATACAATTGGGATTAATTACAAAACTTCTATTTCAAATAAAAAATGGAGCACCCAAATTGGTTTTTCTAAAAACAGCTCAACAAACGATTATAAATACTTAAATCGCTACACGTGGAGAGGTGAACAGCGATGGAACCAAAATGGGCAATACGATATTATTACGTTAAATGCCAATGTGGGCTATAAATTCAATGAAAATCATATTTTAAAACTATACAGCCAGACTTCAAACACTGACCGTAATACCTCTTTGGTTACAGAATCTGAAACGAAAAGCAAATACATAAATGGTTTTAACCGAAATTTATTGGAATATGACGGAAGTTTTGGAAAACTGAAGACTAATTTCAAAACCGCTTACATTTTCGAAAACTATCAATATTTTGCCGATAATTCTTTAAAAAATTACACATACGGAAAAACGGAGAACTTAATTACTAAGCTTGACGTCGATTATCATTTATTTAAAGAGACACATGTAAACGGAATTGTAGATTACAGTCGAACAAATGGTTACGGAACTAGTTTTGGAAGCCACATTCGTGAAATCAGTTCTGCTGCTTTGTTGGTTAGACAAGATTTTGGCGCTAACTGGAAGAACGAACTTGGGGTTAGAAAAGAATTTACAGACAATTACAAATCTCCAGTTTTATTCAATTTAGGATCTTCTTATAAATTCAATAATTGGTACAATTTAAAACTGAATGTTTCTAGAAACTTTAGAATTCCAACTTACAATGATTTGTATTGGAATCCAGGAGGAAATCTAGACTTAAAACCTGAAAGTTCTTATCAGGGAGAAATTGGTAATGTTTTTACATTCAAAAACCTGACTTGGACACAGAATTTTTATTATATGAAAATTACCGATATGCTGCAATGGGTTCCAGGCGCAAACGGTATTTGGACTCCTAAAAACCAAGATAAAGTAAACAGCTATGGAACTGAAACTATGCTGAGCTGGAAAAAAAGTTATGGCAAAAACATTTTTGCTGCAAATGCTACTTATGCTTACACGGTTTCTCAGGATGAAAAAACTAAAAATCAGATCTTTTTTGTTCCGTTTAACAAAGCAACAGGAGCAGTTTCATATTCCAGAAATAAAATAAGCGCTTATTATCAAATTCTTTACAACGGATTTGTTTACACAAGAGCCGATAATAATCCTGATGAAATCATTAATGATTATACAATTTCTAATGTCGGAATCGATTATGATCTTAAATTTTTAGATTCTTTCAAAATAGGTTTTCAAGTTTTGAATCTTTTAAATAAAAATTACGAAAGTCTAGAAAGCAGACCAATGCCAGGTCGAAATTTCAATATGTATTTAACCTTAAAATTTTAAAATATGAAGTTTAGTAAATTACTTTTAATAGCGTTAAGCATTTCGTTATTCGCTTCTTGTTCAAGTGATGACAACGATGGTCCGAAAGGCGCTTACGACAATGGTTTTTTTATTGTTAATGAAGGTAGTTCAGCTCCTGGAACAGTATCTTTTTCTAGCAATGATTTTAGCATATTTACAAAAGATGCTTATGGAGCAGAAAACGGGTCTGATGTACTTGGTAAATTTATTCAGAATATCTTTTTTGATGGAGACAAAGCATATATTATTGCTGGCGGATCAAACGTAATAAACATTGTAAATCGTTATACTTTTAAGTTAATTACTAAAATTGACAGCGGCTTAGTTAATCCTAGATATGGTGTTATAAAAGATGGTAAAGCTTATGTAACAAATGCAAATTCATACGATTCTGTTACAGACGATTATATTGCTGTAATTAACTTGGCAACTAATGTTGTTGAATCTAAAATTTCATTAAACACAACGGCAAACAGAATTGTAGAAGAAGGCGGAAAATTATACATTACAGATCCAATGGGAACTGACAAACTTTCTATTTACAATCTGAACACAAAAACTTTAGAAACTCCAATAACAATTGGTTCTGGTTCAGATTCTATTGAAGAAGAAAATGGAACTCTTTTTATCTTACGTCCTTCTTTTACTCAAAGCAGCGAAATTATAAAAGTTAAAATCTCTGACAAATCTGTTTCTAAAATTACAATTCCAGAATCTCAAGGGGTTGCTGGGTTTTTAGACATAGAAAACAACCAAGTTTATTATACAGTAGGAAGCTCTGTGTACTCAATTACAACTTCTGCAACAACAGCAGCTACTACTCCGCTTTTTACAGCTAATCCAGAGATTGGATATCTTTACGGATTTGCAGTAAAAAACAACCGTGCTTTCTTTGCTGATGGGAAATTTACTCAAGATAGTAAAGCTTACATCTACAATTTATCGGGAACTCTACAAAAAGAATTGACTACTGGAATAGGTACGAACGGATTCTACTTTAACGATTAATTTTATCCTTAGAATTAGTTTTTGTTTTTTATGGAAAAGGCTTTCATTTCTGAAAGCCTTTTCTATTTATTAGATTTTTATTAAAAATTCTTTGGAGCATTTTGAAAATACATTCCGTGTCTTAATCCGTTTATGATTTTTGAATCTGTTAAATAAGGCAGATCCAGTCCAGAATCATTAGAAATTGTTTTAGCAGTAGATCCCGTAATTTTTGAAATAGCCAAATTAAGCAAAGGCTCAGATGTTTCTCCTAAAACACCATAAGTATCCAAATATTCTTTCTGCGGATAAGTAGGCTGTAAACCTTGAGTATAGTCTCCAAAACCGGCAGAATTTGAGATTTTAAAAACCAAAGGTTGCATTGCATATTTATGATTTGCATTGATTCCTTTTTTAGTAAACAAAGTTTCAGAATCATAAATAGTATACGAACCAACATTTTTACCAGTTGTAGTTTCTCCAATCTGAACTACGTTAATATAAGGTGCTAATCCATTAATAACCAATTCACTTGCAGATGCTGTACTTGCAGTGGCAATAATGTAAACCGTACTTAAATTTAAACTGTTTAAAGCTTTACCATCAATATTATTTACAAATCTGTAATTCAGACTTTCTAAATCATCAGCAGTCATATCTTTCATCCACTTTGTGTTAAACTGCGTTTTAGCAAAAACCTGATTATCAAATTGCCCTGTAATCAAACTAGCAAGTCTAATTGCTGAAGGCACGGCTCCTCCTCCATTATATCGAAGATCTAGAACTAAATCGGTAACTCCTTGTGTTTTCAATTCGCCAAAAGCCTGATTTAATTTATCGTCATAGCTTGAATAAAACCCATTATACATTAAATAACCTATTTTATGACCTCCAGAAGGAATCACTTTGCTAATTAAAATCGGGTTTTCTTCTAAAACAGTTTTTGTCAAATCAACCGATTTTCCATTCAAAACATAACCGCTACCATTATAATCAGCCAAGTTTAGCGTATAGCTGTCCTTATTGAACAATAAATCTTGATAATTAGAAACAGTAAGTTTTACTCCATTCACACTTGTAAATAAATCACCGCGTTTAATTGCTTTAGCCGAAGCATCTGAATTTGGAATAATATATCGCACAAAACCTACCACATCATTCGACCCTGAAGATACGCGACTCAATCTAAAATCGACACCATTATTTTTTGTGACACCGCTTAGTTCCTGTTCCAAAACAGTATAATCTTCAACAATCCAGCTGAAACGATCAATTGCGTCTCCATTTGGATATTTACTTACCGGTTTGTTCAATAAAGCTTCAAATAAATCTTCGGGCTTAGAATACCCTCTTAAGAACTGATTAAAATCGGGTTGCAGATTACGGCCATCGGCTAGATTTGGCACATCTTGTTGCCATAAATAGACTTCATTTAATCCTCTCCAAATAAAATTATTAATCTGTAAGTCTGCTGGAGCTGCAACATCATCCTGATCTTCACAAGATTGCAAGGAAAATGCGAATAAAAAGAGAAAAAGAACGCTCTTTAAAGTTGTTTTCATATCGTGTAGGTTATCTATATTATGAATAACGTAAAAGTAGTATCTTTAGTTTTAGCTTCATCGATCAAGCAGTATTTTTTTATATAAAAAATATTTTCTTTTTTGTTGTAACAAATATAATTACACCTCGTCTTGAATATATAAGCTAACGATTAACCATCAGATTAATGAACCAAGTTGTATTTATAGAATTAATAAATCCTTTTAAAGACAAAGTTTTTCGTCTGGCAAAAAGATTGCTTACAAGTACTGAAGAGGCAGAAGATGCAACTCAGGAAGTAATGGTAAAATTATGGAACAAAAAAGACAATTTAGAGAACTATAATAGCGTCGAAGCATTGGCAATGACCATGACCAAAAATTATTGTCTTGATCAATTAAAATCTAAAAGAGCCAGTAACCTGCAGATTGTTCATAATAATTTTACCGATCGGCAGCCACAATTGGATAAAAAACTAGAAGATCAAGATAGTTTAGAATGGGTCGAAAAAATTATAAATGAAATGCCAGAACAACTGCAATTATTAATTCAGCTTCGGGATGTAGAACAATATGAATTTGAAGAAATAGCCAAAATCGTAAATATGAACGAAACGGCAATACGAGTGGCGCTTTCGAGAGCGAGAAAAAAAATTAGAGAATCAATGACAAATACACACCTTTATGGAACTAAATAAAATAGAAGAGATATTAGAAAAATACTTTCAGGGAGAAACTTCTATTGCCGAAGAAAATCAATTAAAAGAATATTTTTCTTCATCCAATGTTGCGCAGCATTTGGAGCAATACAAACCTATGTTTGGCTATTTCTCTCAAGCAAAAGAACAAAAATCAACGTATGAAATTCCACTACAATCTAAGAAACGCAATGTAGCGTGGTTATCGATTGCGGCATCAGTTGTTGTTTTGCTAGGAATTGGAACCTACTTTTTTATGAGCGAGCAAAAAGATACAACTGCAATAGCTTCGCAAACAGAATTAGGAACCTATAATAATCCTGAAGAAGCCTTGAAAGCTACGCAAAAAGCTTTGGCCTTATTATCAACACATGTTAATGTAGGTATTGAAAGTGTGCAATACATTAACGAATATGAACAATCAAAAAACAAAATTTTTAAACAGTAATTAAACAAAAAATAGTCATGAAAAATTTCATTATAACTTTAGTATTCGCATTTGTTACCACAACTTTTTATGCACAAGGCGCTTTTGACAAATTTGACGGTCAAGATGATGTGACTTCGGTAATTGTAAATAAAAAAATGTTTGATTTAATGAGTAAAGTAAAAGTTGACGCTTCTGATAAAGAGACGCAACAATATATTGCCCTAATCAAAAAGTTAGATTACTTAAAAGTCTTTACCACTAAAAACCCAAAAATCGAAGCCGATATGAAAGCTACTGCCGATAAGTATGTAAAAACTGCTGGTTTAGAAGAATTAATGCGTGTAAATGATAGCGGGAAAAACGTTAGAATAATGGTAAAATCTGGAGCTACAGACACTCAAATAAAAGAGCTTTTAATGTATGTTGACGGTGCAAAAAACGATGAAACTGTTTTATTATCTTTAACTGGTAATTTTGATTTAAACGAAATTTCAGTATTAACAGATAAAATGCAACTTCCTGGAGGAACAGACTTAAAGAAAGCTTCTAAAGGCAAAAAATAACATGAGAACAAATATTTTCATCATAGCAGTTACAGCTCTCCTAACATTAGGAAGCTGTAATTCTGAACCAACATTACAAAAATATTTTGTTGAAAATTCAGAGAAAAAAGATTTCATAGCATTAGATGTTTCGCCAACTATTCTAAATGTTGATCAAACGTCTTTATCAGCAGAACAAAGTAAAGCTTTAAACTCATTTGACAAAATGAATATTCTCGCTTTTAAAGCCGACCAAAACAATCAGGCAGAATTTGAAACAGAAAGAAATAAAGTAAAAGCCATATTAAAAGATCCGAAATATCAAGAATTAATGAAAATTGGTTCTGGCAAAGACGGTGCTTCTGTAAGCTATGTTGGAAGTGATGACAATATTAAAGAGTTTGTTATTTTCGCCAACAGAAAAGAAAATGGCTTTGCAGTAGTTCGTGTTTTAGGAGAAAATATGAATCCGAATAATATTATGACTTTAATGTCTGTTTTACAAAAATCTAAAATAGACATGGAACAGTTAAAACCCTTAGAACAATTGCTTAAAAAATAAAATCATCTTACTTTTTAAATGAGAAAAGCTCCATAATTGGAGCTTTTTCTTTTTTTCTATTTGAAAGATTTTACTGAGCAAAACAATTGCTATTTGTTTTGTCCTGAATCTAATTTAATTATATTTGCTTCTTACCAAAATAATAAATTATGATACAAAAAACATCAAATGCCTTTATCGCGGCATCTTGGGTTGCCCTTGGAGCAGGAACAGTTGGCTTTATTGTTGGACTTGCCAGAGCTGAAATGCTTTTAAACGAAAAAGGATATTATTTCACTGTTTTAATGTTCGGACTTTTTGCCGTTGTCTCTTTACAAAAAAGCGTAAGAGACCGATTAGAAAAACTTCCTGTTACTGATATTTATTACGGAATTTGCTGGTTTGGAACATTATTATCAATCGTTCTTCTAGTTGTTGGATTATGGAATGCAACGATTCTTCCAAGCGAAAAAGGTTTTTATGCCTTTGCCTTTCTACTAGCATTATTTGGTGCCATTTCAGTACAAAAAAATACAAGAGACAACATGAACTTTAATCAAAACGAATAGGATTTATAATTAAAATACTAAAGGGGCTGCTTCAAATACTGAGACAGCCCCTTTGTTATTTTATCCTTTTAATGAAACACAACTTTAACTTTGTATTTTTATATCTAGCTTTCATTCCGTAGGAATGTCTCATCGGTAGAAAAAAAACAGCTAATAGCAATATTTACGTTCCGTAGGAACGTAACAACGACAACAACACAATATTTCTACTACCAACAAAATGTTCCTACGGAACATCAAAACGTATAAAACAAAAAAAGCTCCAATGAAAATTGGAGCTTTTCTTTTATATTAAAATCTGAGATTATTTACTCAAATACATTTTTCTTCTAGAGTACAATTCGTAGAATTGATCATCTTTTAAGTCATCAATAAACAAGATGCTTTCTCCTGTCGATTTCATTTCTGGCCCTAATGCTTTGTTTACGTTCGGGAATTTGCTGAAAGAGAAAACTGGTTGTTTAATTGCGTATCCTTTTAATTGTGGATTGAAATCAAAGTCAGTCACTTTATTATGACCTAACATTACTTTTGTAGCGTAGTTTACATAAGGCTCTCCGTAAGCTTTTGCAATAAAAGGAACTGTTCTTGAAGCTCTTGGATTTGCCTCGATGATGTAAACCGTATCATCTTTAATCGCAAACTGAATATTGATTAAACCTACAGTTTTTAAAGCTCTAGCAATTTTATGCGTGTGGTCTTTAATCTGCTGCATTACAAATTCTCCTAAGTTGAAAGGAGGCAATGTTGCGTTACTATCTCCAGAGTGAACTCCACAAGGCTCAATGTGCTCCATAATTCCGATGATATAAACATTTCCATCAGCATCACAGATTGCATCAGCTTCAGCTTCGATTGCTCCAGCTAAGTAGTGATCTAGTAATAATTTGTTTCCTGGAATTGCTTTTAACAAATCGATAACGTGCTCTTCAAGCTCTTTTTTGTTGATTACGATTTTCATTCCCTGACCTCCTAATACATAAGAAGGACGAATTAAAAGTGGGAAATCTAAAGTATCAGCCAATTTAGAAGCTTCATCAGCCGTTTCAGCGATTCCGAATCTTGGGAAAGGAATATTTAATTCAGTCAATAAGTCTGAGAATCTTCCTCTGTCTTCCGCTAAGTCAAGCGCGTCAAAACTAGTTCCGATGATTTTTACTCCGTATTTAGATAATTTATCTGCTAATTTAAGAGCCGTCTGACCACCAAGCTGCACGATTACACCTTCTGGCTTTTCGTGTTGGATAATGTCATAAATGTGCTCCCAGAAAACTGGTTCGAAGTATAATTTATCGGCTGTGTCAAAGTCTGTAGAAACTGTTTCAGGATTACAGTTAATCATGATTGTTTCGTAACCGCATTCTTTTGCAGCTAAAACTCCGTGTACACAAGAATAATCAAACTCGATTCCTTGTCCAATTCTGTTTGGTCCAGAACCTAGAACGATTACTTTCTTTTTATCTGTCAGGATACTTTCGTTATCTACATAACGCTCTCCATTTGCTTTTTCAATTTCTGCCTCAAAAGTTGAGTAATAGTATGGTGTTTTTGCTTTAAACTCAGCCGCACACGTATCAACCAATTTGAATACACGGTTGATGTTCATATTCATACGTAAAGTGTGCACTTCACTTTCCAGACAGCTCATCATGTGAGCAATTTGTCTATCTGCAAAACCTTTTTGTTTTGCCTCAAGTAATAATTCTTTTGGAAGATCAGAAACTTTGTAGTTTGAGATTTCTTTTTCTAAAGTATAAAGCTCTTCGTATTGCTTCAAGAACCACATGTCGATTCTTGTAATTTCGTGAATTGTGCTTAATGGAATTCCCATTGCAATTGCATCGTAGATTACGAATACACGATCCCAACTTGCATAAGTTAGTTTTTCGATAATTTGTTCGTAATTTTTGTATCCTTTTCCGTCAGCACCTAAACCATTTCTCTTAATCTCTAAAGATTGAGTTGCTTTGTGAAGTGCTTCTTGGAAAGAACGTCCAATTCCCATAACCTCACCTACAGATTTCATCTGAAGACCTAAAGTTCTGTCTGAACCTTCAAATTTATCGAAGTTCCAACGTGGTATTTTTACGATTACATAATCTAAAGTTGGTTCGAAAAGAGCCGAAGTCGATTTTGTAATTTGGTTTTGCAATTCATCTAAATTGTACCCTAAAGCTAGTTTAGAAGCAATTTTAGCAATTGGATATCCAGTCGCTTTTGATGCTAATGCAGAAGAACGAGATACACGAGGGTTAATTTCGATTGCTACGATATCTTCTTTTTCGTCTGGTGAAACTGCGAATTGTACGTTACATCCTCCAGCAAAATTTCCGATACTTCTCATCATTAAGATAGCGTAGTCACGTAATTTTTGGAAAGTTGTATCAGATAATGTCATCGCTGGTGCTACTGTGATAGAATCTCCAGTGTGGATTCCCATTGGATCCATGTTTTCGATAGAACAGATAATTACAACATTGTCATTTTTATCTCTTAAAAGCTCTAATTCGTACTCTTTCCATCCCATTAAAGCTTTGTCGATCAAAACTTCGTGAATTGGAGAAGCTTCTAGTCCGCGAGTTAAAAGCTCATCAAAGTCTTCTTTTTTGTAAACCACAGCTGCTCCAGTTCCTCCTAATGTAAATGAAGGACGAATTACAAGCGGGAAACCAAATTCCTGAGCAATTTCTTTTCCTTCAAGGTAAGATGTTGCTGTTTTTGCAGGCGCAGTTGGCACATTAATTCTTTCTAAAAGCTGTTTAAACTGTTCTCTGTCTTCAGTAATATTAATAGCATTTACATCAACACCGATTAATCTCACTCCGAAATCTTGCCAGATTCCTTTTTCCTCAGCTTCCAAACACAAGTTTAAGGCTGTTTGTCCTCCCATTGTTGGCAAAACAGCATCAATTTGTGGATGTTCCTTAAGAATTTCAATAATCGATTTTGTCGTTAAAGGTTTCAAATAAATATGATCGGCCATAGATGGGTCGGTCATAATCGTCGCTGGATTCGAGTTAATCAAGATAACCTCAATTCCTTCTTCACGAATCGAGCGTGCAGATTGAGATCCCGCATAATCGAATTCGCAAGCTTGGCCAATAACAATAGGTCCTGAACCTATAATTAAAACTGATTTTATTGATGTGTCTTTAGGCATTTTGTATGTATTGTGTAGTTATTTACGATTTTAAAAAACTGTTCTAGTACGTTAAAAACTAGAAAGTTGAGAAAATTTTTACCGACAAGGTATAAAAAAAGGCGATACTAAAAAAGTAATCGCCTTATGTATGTTTATACAAACATTATTTTTTGTGTCTAGGCTCGCTAGAAACAGTTAATTTATGTCTTCCTTTTGCTCTTCTACGCGCTAGAACTTTTCTTCCATTCGCAGAAGCCATTCTGTCCATAAATCCGTGCTTATTTCTTCTTTTTCTTTTCGATGGTTGAAATGTTCTTTTGCTCATTGCTTTGTATCTTTAAAAATGGTATCTATTAACTCGTTTATTTGGTTTTGGATATCGTTGTTCAAAAACCGAGTGCAAATATACAAAGACTTTTTTTTCTGGCAAGCACTTTTATAAAAATATTTTTAATTCCTTTTACTATCTTTGCAATCACAAATTTACAATAATTATGTTTCACAAGAATATTAAACTTATTTTGGCCGGACTCCTTGTAGTGGCGGGCATTTGGCAATTTACAGAGAGTAATATTGGGAATGGTATATTCCTTATCTTATTGACTGCAATTCCAATTTTTCTTTATTTTAAAAACGAATTTATCCTTTTAGCTTTCCTTAAATTAAGAAAACAAGACTTTGCAGGAGCTAATAAATGGTTATCATATATCAAAAATCCAGAAGGTGCATTAGTAAGAAAACAGCAAGGATACTTAAATTACTTACAAGGTATTATGTTATCTCAAACCAATATTAACCAAGCTGAGAAACATTTCAAAAAAGCAATCGAACTTGGACTATCAATGGATATGGATTTAGCTGTAGCTAAATTAAACCTTGCAGGAGTCGCAATGTCACGCAGAAGAAAATTGGAAGCGACTAATTTACTTAACGAAGCTAAAAAATTAGACAAGCAAGGTATGCTGAAGGAGCAAATCACGATGATGAAAGAACAAATGAAGAAAATCTAAACGATTTTTTAAATTCCAATATTTAAAATCCCAAATTCCAAAAGGAGTTTGGGATTTTTTTATTTTAGATTGTTGAGTTTAGATTTTAGATTTATTCTCCAATAAAGATTTTCCATATAGTTTGTCATCCCGAGGAACGAGAGATCTCCGCAAGAAACTCAGCAAAGCAAATTACCAATCTTTGTCGAGCTACCTGCGGAGATTTCTCCCTACGGTTGAAATGACAAGATTGCGTGCTCTTAGATACATCTTTGTCAAAGTTTAAAACTTTGACAAAGGTTACAAATCCTCAAAGTATTGGAATTTGAAATTTTAAAATTGGAATTTTAATCTTCCATTATAATAGAAGGCAAATTCTCATTCAGCCATTTGTACTTATTGAGAATCATAATATGAGATCCTCCTTTTACTATGATACATTTGTCGATATATTTTATAGGAAAAACATCGTCATGATCTCCGTGAATATGTACTACATTTTCATCAATTTGATCGCGATCCCATAGAATTACACTTTCTACAGCCCATTGCAGATAACCTAAATCGCGTACAGATAAAAATTTCTCGTATAATTTAATTCTCTTATTAACCTTTTCGCCAAAAGAAAATTTAGCTAATTTTTCAATATTTAAAATTAATTGCATCGGGATTAACTTATAAGCTTTAGTAGTCTTTCCGATTTTCATTCTTCTCGGAAATTCTAGATTGCTTCTAACGCTCGATATAATAATTACTTTTCGTGTTTTTATATGTTTTGAAATTTCCTGCACTAGAATTCCGCCAAAAGAAACTCCAATCAAAACAGGATTTTCATCTTTTATATTTTTACTAATTCGAAGCGCATAATCAGATAAAGATTCTTTTGGATTCGGAATTTCCCATTCCAAAAGATGCATTTCAAAAACAGTTTCATCTAATTTTATTCTTTCAAAAATAGATGAACTCGCCGCCAAACCTGGCATAAAATAAACTGGAATTTTACTCATAACATTAAAATGAAATTACCATTAATACATTTATTCTAAAAAATAAAGTTACTTTTTTTAATATCATGATAATCAAATTTCAGACCTATTTTACAGGGATTCGAAAAAAATAAAACTTTGAAACAATAACTTAAACTTTATAGCTGCAAAAAATAATTCAATATTGAAAATCAAATGATTACCTTTGCATTTC
>NZ_DHEI01000040.1:15592-27925 GCF_002399805.1 Flavobacterium sp. UBA4854 | reverse complement strand
TCCCAAATTCACTATTTACCAATAACCTAACAAGAAATTACTATGGAAACATCTGTAACTATGGAAATCAAAGACAACACTTTTGCACGCCAATTCGAAACTGTCATCCCTGAAGGAATGTTAGCAGTTGAGTATCAATTTCAAGAAAAGAAAATCTTTTTAACTAAAATCAACAAACCTGATTCATTAGAGAACGAAGAAACAATCAACACTTTACTTAAAAATATATTAGATTTAAGTTCTGAAAAAAATTACAGAGTAGTTCCTATTCACCCAAAGATTGTTTCATTTTTCAAAAAGAACCCTAAATACAAAGAATTGCTTCCTCCTGGAATTAGAATTTAAAAATACCCAATAAGTCGGAGCCATAATCCTCCAATTACCATATAAATTAAGAGCATAACCAAACCGGTTATAAGCCCTTTGACCCACCAGCTCTTTAGGTCAACGTAGCCGCTCCCGAAAAATACGGGTGCCGGACCATGACCATAATGAGTTAAAGTTCCGTAAAGAGATCCGACAAAACCAAGCATAAATGCGAGCAATAGTCCTGGAATTCCAAGCGAAACCCCAACACCAAGCAAGGCTGCGTACATTGCTGCAACGTGCGCAGTTGCACTTGCAAAAAGGTAATGACTAAAGAAATAGACCAATATAATAATCGGAAAAGCCATTTGCCAGCTTAATCCGCCAATTTGTGCTTTTACCAAGTCACTGAACCACGCTATAAAACCTAATTCGTTAAGCGAACTCGCCATCATTACCAAAACAGAAAACCACACAATAGTATCCCAAGCTCCTTTTTCGGCTTTTACATCTTCCCAAGTTAAAACTGAAGTTAAAAGCAAAATCACTAATCCGATAAAAGCTGTTGTAGTAGCATCAATAGAAAACAAATCTCCTGTCATCCATAAGAAAAGTAGAATAAAAAATGTTAGCAACATCATCCATTCGTCTCTTGTAATGGCCCCCATTTCTTTCAATTTCTGCATGGCAAGCTGTGGAGCATCACCGGTTTTCTTTAATTCTGGCGGATAAATTTTATACAAAACAAAAGGAATTACAATAAACGCACATAATCCTGGAACAATCGCTGCTGCTGCCCAAGACATCCAAGTTATTTTTATCCCTAAATTAAGTGCAAATTTCTGGCACATCGGATTACTTGCCGTTCCTGTTAAAAACATAGAAGATGCAATCAAATTCATATTATAACTATTCAACGTTAAATATGCTCCGAGCTTTCTATGTGTTTCAGGTTTATCGGGCATTGATCCAAAACTCATCGACATTGATTTCATAATCGGATAGACGATCCCTCCTCCTCTAGCGGTATTACTCGGAACAGCTGGCGCTAAAACCAAATCTGCCAATCCTAAACCATAAGCTAGTCCAAGAGAACTTTTTCCGAATATTTTTATGAATAGAAAAGCAATTCTATTTCCAAGACCTGTTTTTATAAATCCTCGTGCAATGAAAAACGAAATTCCGATCAGCCAGATTACTTTATCACCAAATCCTCTTAATGCCATTGTTATCGATTTTCCAGGATCTCCAGGAGCCAAAACCTGAGACATTGCCGTTAAAGCAATTGCTATCATACACATAGTTCCCATTGGAGCCGCTTTTAAGATGATTCCTAAAATAGTAGCCACGAAAATGGCAAATAAATGCCACGCTTCTGGAACAACACCTTCTGGCGCTGGAATAAACCAAATGGCAACTAAAACTGCCAGCGTAATTAAAGTCTGAGGAATTTTTACTTCTTTCATAAAAACAAAAATTAAGTGAATTAAATTCTAAGCTGCAATTGAATTAAAAACAGGTTATCGTTATAGGTTGATGTATCGGGAATACTTTTATCAAATCTGTCAATTTCAAATCCCATTTCGATACGACCTGTGTACGATTTCCCGAATTCTAAACTAACCATTGGCGTGTAAGTTTTTCGAACATTTGAATCTATTTTGTAACTCGGATCAAAAGATTCGTAGCGACAAGATACTTCAAGCGCTGTAAGTTTATTGTAATTTATCTCGTATCTAAAATTTGGCAGAAAATATATTCCTCGCATTTGATAATCGGCTACATTGTCTGTTCGAGCCTCAACTGGCAAAGAATAATATAAATTATGGTTTGTTCCTTGCTTAAATTCTATCTGTAAATCAAAACTAAGTTTATCGGTCAATTTAAAATCGCTGGTAATATCGGCTCCAAATGCAAAAACATCTTCTTTAAAGACTTTTCCGAAACCTCCATTTAAACCTAGATTAATTTTATGTTCTTTTGACAAACCAAAAACCCATCTTGAAGAATATTGTTTTCCGTTGTCTTTATCCATTTCCATATTTTTTCCATTTCCATTTAAAATCGAAACAGCATAATTCACTGGAATTTTCCCTACATCAAAAGCTCCTGTTGCCGATGCCCCTATCTGAAAACTTGTCCATCCATTTTTTCCAAATTCATAATACTGATTTGAAAAATCGAAAGATTTAATAATATCAACCGGAACAAGCTCCTCAATACCAAAGGCAGGTCGAAACTGTCCTCCTGTTAAGGCTATATATTTATTAAAAGTATATTTTCCGTAGGCATTCTCCAGAACTTTACCTTTTGGATCTGATTTAAAATCGGCTAAATTGACCAGAATTACGATTTCTGTAGTTTCGCTTAATTTGGTATTTAATCCAACACGCATTCTTTTTATATCAAAAGAGCTTTGAACTGCATCTCCTGTTGAATGATGCGTTCCTAAAACGTCTACATTATCTCCAAAACTCTCTAGATATCTTGCCTGAAGAAGACCTTTTAATTGAAATTGCGGATATTTTACTTCTTCAGTTTCTTTTTTATCAGCTCCCTGATTCAAATCTCCTTGGGCATGCAAAAAAAATGGAGTTGTAAGAAAAAGGAAAAAAAATGGCATTAGTAGACTTTTATTCATAGGCTTAAATTAAATGAAATAGTAATGCTTATATAGTGATTTAAAAATCAGCTCTTTATTCTTGAGATCAAAAAACCTAACTGCTTATAGTCAATGCGAAATGGGAATACTAAAATAACAAAAAAAGAGATTTTATGTAAAAAAAATTGCATTAAAATACTGTTATTAATATTACAGCAAAAAAAAGGGCATAAGTAATGAAACTTATGCCCTTTAAAATTTTTATTGAAAGATATTATTTCTCTATTTCTCTCATAGAATCCATTTTCTTGTGTGCTAAGAAACCAGCCACATCTTCAAAATGCTCTTTAACTCTTTTATTCCCAAATTCGAAAACTTTAGTAGCTAATCCGTCAAGGAAATCACGGTCGTGAGAAACTAGGATTAAAGTTCCATCAAAATCACGCAAAGCATCTTTAATAATGTCTTTGGTTTTCATATCCAAGTGATTTGAAGGCTCATCTAGAATCAACAAGTTTACTGGCTCCAATAATAATTTAATCATTGCCAAACGCGTTTTTTCACCTCCAGAAAGCACTTTTACTTTCTTTGTAATATCATCTCCTTGAAACATGAAGGCGCCTAAAATATTTTTGATTTGCGTTCTAATATCTCCAACCGCAATACTATCAATTGTTTCAAAAATTGTAGCATTTTCATCTAATAATGCCGCTTGATTTTGAGCAAAATATCCGATTTGCGCATTATGACCGATTTCAACGCTTCCAGAATCAACGCCAATTTCTTTCATGATTGCTTTAATCATTGTTGATTTTCCTTCACCATTTTTTCCAACAAAAGCTACTTTTTGTCCGCGTTCGATTACGATGTTTGCATCTTTAAAAACTACGTGATCTCCGTAAGCTTTAGACATTTCTTTTACAATAACTGGATATTGACCAGAACGTGCCGCTGGCGGGAATTTTAAACGCAATGCAGATGTATCAACTTCATCAACCTCTACTATTTCAAGTTTCTCAAGCATTTTGACACGAGACTGAACTGCATCTGTTTTAGAAAATGTTCCTCTGAAACGTTCGATAAAAGCACGATTTTCAGCAATCATTTTCTGTTGTTCATCATACGCTTTCTGTTGATGTATACGGCGGTCTTTTCTTAATTCTAAATAATGAGTGTATTTCGCTTTGTAATCGTAAATTCTTCCCATCGTAACTTCGATAGTTCGGTTTGTAATATTATCTACAAACGCTCTATCGTGCGAGATTACCACAACAGCTTTTGCTTGAGTCAATAAGAAATCTTCTAACCATTGAATACTTTCAATATCCATGTGGTTAGTAGGCTCATCCAGCAAAATCAAATCTGGCTTTCTCAACAAAATCTTAGCCAACTCAATACGCATTCTCCATCCTCCTGAAAATTCTGAAGTTTGACGTGCGAAATCTTCACGCTCAAAACCTAAACCAATTAGAATTTTCTCAACTTCAGCTTCGTAATTCACTTCTTCAATAGCATAAAATTTCTCGCTTAAGTCAGAAACTCTTTCGATTAATTTCATGTATTCATCACTTTCATAATCAGTACGAACTGTCAATTGTTCATTGATCTCATCGATTTCAGATTTCATTTTAAAAATCTCACTGAACGCTTTAGATGCTTCTTCCATCACTGTTGCGCCATCTTCAGTAAGCAAATGCTGTGGCAAGTAAGCAATTACAGCTTCTTTTGGAGCCGAAATACTTCCTGTTGAAGGTTTGTTTGCTCCTGCAATTATTTTTAAAAGTGTAGATTTTCCCGCACCATTTTTACCCATAAGGGCAATTTTATCATTTTCATTTATAGCAAAAGAAACATCGCTAAAAAGTGTAGTTCCGCCAAACTGAACCGAAATATCGTTAACTGTAATCATTTGTTCTTGTTAATTTGTTTAATCGGTTAATCGTTTAGTAGACTACCCATTTTTTTCGTGCTGCAAAGATAATTTAATTAGATAATTAGGCAATTTGAAAATTAGATAATTTTGAAAATGTGTCAATTAGATAATCTGACCAATTAAATAATACCTAAATCGCAGCAAACGAAACCTAAATGGTTTTCTCATATTTTGATTTTTTAATCTTACCTTGTACTATAATTTTAAAAATCAGCAAAATATGAAAACGAAATTAAAACTGACTATTTACTTAATTGCAGGATTAATATTTGGACTTTCTGCAAATGCACAAAAAACTGTAATCAAAAAAGAAGCTTTACCAGCAAATGCTCAAGCATTTTTAAAGACCCATTTTGGCTCAAAAAAACCGAGCTACATATTAGAAGACAAAGAAATTCTTTCTACAGAATACAAAGTTAAGTTTGGAGATGAAATAGAAATTGAATTCGATAAAAAAGGGAATTGGAAAGAAGTTGACGGCAATAGCTCTAAAATTCCAAAATCTATTGTTCCTAAAAAAATTGCTTCTTACATCAAATCAAACTTTCCTAAGGAAAAAGTAACCAAATTAGAAATTGGAAGTTCTGGTTATGAAGCCAAACTTACCAACGGCTTAGAATTAAAATTCAACCTGAAAGAAGATTTTATTAAGATTGACAAATAATTTTTAGCCACAGATTTTTTGATCTTTTTAATTTTAATCTCTGGCTAAAAAAATAAACCCGACAAGTCTCTAAAACCTGTCGGGTTACAAAAATTATCTCATTATCAAATTGACCAATTATCTAATTAGTCTTTTCTCCATTTTTTAGTTTCTTCAAAAATATGTTCCATAATTGCAGCTTCTGTTGCATCAAACTCTATATTTCTTCGACTCATTACCAACCTTGCAGTTTCAAAAGCTTTTTTAGTCACATAAGTTGTAAATCCTGCCGCGCCACCCCAAGAAAAACTTGGAACAAAGTTGCGAGGAAATCCGCTTCCGAAAATATTAGCACTTACACCAACAACAGTTCCTGTATTAAACATGGTGTTGATTCCGCATTTACTATGATCTCCCATCATTAAACCGCAAAACTGAAGTCCTGTTTTAGCAAAACCTTCTGTTTCGTAGCTCCATAATTTTACTTCTTCGTAGTTGTTTTTTAGGTTCGAGTTATTAGAATCTGCACCGATATTGCACCATTCACCTAAAACAGAATCACCTAAAAACCCTTCGTGTCCTTTGTTAGAATTAGCAAAAAGAACTGAGTTTTTAACCTCGCCGCCTATTCTAGATCCTGGCCCAACAGTTGTTGCCCCATAAACCTTAGCCGACATTTTTACCATAGCGTTTTCGCATAAAGCAAATGGCCCGCGAATTACAGTTCCTTCCATAATTTCAGCATTTTTACCAATATATATAGGACCCGTTGAAGCATTTAAAGTTACGAACTCTAATTTTGCTCCTTCTTCGATAAAAATATTTTCTGGCGCTATTACATTTACACTTTTAGGAATTGGCTGCGAAGTGCGATCTTCAGTCAAGTACTTAAAATCCTGACGAATTGCGGCATCATTTTTAGAGAAAATATCCCAAGTATGTTCGATTGTTATACAATCTTCGTTGTATGGAATAATTTCGTAAGAATCAAAATCGACTTCTTCCTGATTTTCGCTTGCAAAAAATGCAATTACATCTTCGCCTTTAAAGATTGCTTGGTTTTCTGTTAAATTAGAAACCATCTCTGCAAGAGTATCATTTGGCAAATACGCTGCATTGATCATTACGTTTTCTTCTAATTCGACCATTGGAAATTTCTCCGATAAATATTCCTCTGTTATAGTAGTGATTGTCGAACCTAGGTATTTTTCCCATTTCTGGCGAATCGTCATAATTCCGACTAAAATATCAGCTACAGGTCTAGTAAAAGTAAAAGGTAATAAAGCATTCCGAACGGGACCGTCGAAAAGAATGTAGTTCATAAATAATTGAGTGTTTGTTAAAATTTGATTTGGTTACCTGGCTTCAAAGTTACAAATATTTTACTGTTTTAATTCAAAACCATATTAACGGAAAGTAATATTTAACGCATAAAAAAAGCCTTCCAGAGTTTGGAAGGCTTTTGTATAATGTAAAACAGCTATTATTTTTTAGCGTGTTTAGCGTATTTAGTTTTGAATTTATCAATACGTCCTGCAGTATCGATAAGTTTAGATTTACCAGTATAAAATGGGTGAGATGTTCTAGAAATCTCCATTTTTACAACTGGATACTCAACTCCGTCAACTTCAATTGTTTCTCTTGTATCTGCAGTAGATTTAGTGATAAAAACCTCATCGTTAGACATGTCTTTAAATGCAACTAATCTGTAATTTTCTGGGTGAATTCCTTTTTTCATCTTTTCTTTTATTTATTGTTTTAGAGCATTTTCATTTTGAAGCTTTTTCATGGCTAGAAAAAGGTGTAAACAAATACTACTCTTTTTTGTTTAAAAATTTAATTATTTTTGAGTGTGCAAATTTACAATTCTTTTTTAATAAACAAACAGTTAGCTTACTTTTTTTTAGTTTATTTCGAAAAGCTTTTTTTATATTCGATTATAGTGGGAATTACTATATTTGTGGATTAATTTTAAACATATCAAATATGATTAATGAAGTTATAAAAAAGAATGGCGTTACGTATGGAGTTATTTTAGGAGTTATCCTTTCATTATTTACGGCAACGATGTACGCTATAGATTTAAACTTGTTTGTTTCTGGTTGGATTGGCTCTATTAAATTTGCAGTTTATGTTATTATAGGAATTATACTTCTAACAAAAACAAAAAAAGAAATCGGTTTTTTATCTTTTAAAGACGCATTTACCACTTTTTTTATAACAACACTAATTGCTGTAATAATTTCTACTTTTTTCAGTATCGTATTATTCAACGTGATTGATCCTGAAGCAAGAACCACTATAGGTGAATTATTGGTTAAATATATGGCCGAAACTCTGCAGAAATTTGGAACTCCTGCTTCTAAAATAAATGAAGCAATAGCTCAAATGAAAGAAAACAATCCTTTCTCAACTGTCGAACAATTAAAGGCTCTAATTTTCAGTATTATCGGCTATTCTATTTTAGGATTAATTTTAGCCGCATTTTTTAAAAGCAAATCTACACAAGAATAAAAATATAAATGAATTTATCTATACTTATACCGCTTCTAAACGAGGAGGAATCACTTAAAGAACTCTATATATGGATCATTAAAGTGATGCAATCTAACAATTACTCTTATGAAATCATTTTTGTAGATGATGGTAGTACAGATAATTCTTGGCAGATTATTGAAGGTTTTTCTAACGAAAATCCAAATGTAAAAGGAATTCGTTTCATGAAAAACTTTGGAAAATCTCAAGCTTTACATGCTGGTTTTGCAAAAGCAAAGGGCGATGTCATTATTACTATGGATGCCGACTTGCAAGACAGTCCAGATGAAATTCCTGAATTGTATGAAATGATTACAAATCAAAAGTACGATTTGGTTTCTGGATGGAAAAAGAAACGTTACGACTCTGTTGTAGCAAAAAATCTTCCGTCAAAATTATTTAACTGGGCCGCTAGAAAAACTTCTGGCGTTGAGTTAAACGATTTTAACTGCGGATTGAAAGCCTACAAAAATGTCGTAGTGAAAAACATTGAAGTTTCTGGCGAAATGCACCGCTATATTCCTGTCTTAGCTAAAAATGCAGGATTTGGAAAAATTGGCGAAAAAGTGGTAATTCACCAAGCTAGAAAATATGGTGAAACTAAGTTCGGAATGGAGCGTTTTATAAACGGTTTCCTAGATTTAATTACGATTTGGTTCTTATCAAGATTCGGAAAAAGACCTATGCACTTATTTGGCGCTATGGGCTCTTTAATGTTTATAATCGGATTTTTATCTGCCGGATACATTGGGGTTTCTAAACTATACCATATGTATACTGGAATGAAATACACTTTGGTTACCAATAACCCATGGTTTTATATTGCTTTAACCACAATGATTCTTGGTACTCAATTATTTTTAGCAGGCTTCTTAGGCGAAATTATTCTAAGAACTAAAAACAATGAAGCTCGTTATAAAGTAGCTCGAGAGGTTAATTTCTAAAAATATTTTAATCATCTTTAAAACCTTTTAACTATACAAAAACAAAATTTACAATGAACATAGCACCAAACATATTAAACGCTGTAAACGAATGGCTGACTCCAACCTTTGACCAGGAAACGCAAGCTGCCGTTAAAGAATTAATGACAACTTCGCCAAAAGAACTTGAAGAGAGTTTTTACAAAAACTTAGAATTTGGAACTGGAGGAATGCGCGGTGTAATGGGTATTGGAAACAATCGAATCAATAAATATACGCTTGGAAAAAATACTCAGGGAATATCTGATTATATGCATAAGGTTTTTCCAAACGAGCCTTTAAAAGTAGTTATTGCTTACGATTGTCGCCACAACAGCAACACTTTAGCAAAAGTGGTTGCTGATGTTTTCTCTGCAAATGGTATTCAGGTTTATTTGTTTTCTGATTTAAGACCAACTCCAGAATTATCTTTTGCTCTTAAATATTTAAAATGTCAGTGTGGAATTGTTTTAACAGCTTCTCATAATCCACCAGAATATAACGGTTACAAAGTATACTGGCAAGATGGCGGACAAATTGTTCCTCCGCAAGACAAAGAAATTGTCAATGTAATTGAAAACTTAAGCTATGACAAAATCAAATTTAGCCCAAACGAAGATTTGATTCAGTACATTGACACCGAAATAGACAAAGCTTTTATAAAATCATCTATCGAAAACGCAAGTTTTAACACTCCAGCTGAAGCTAAAGACAATCTTCAAATTGTTTTCACTTCATTGCACGGAACTTCTATAAAATCAGTTCCAGATACTTTATCTCAAGCAGGATATAAAAATGTTCACATTGTTCCTGAACAGGCTATTCCAGACGGGAATTTCCCAACTGTAAAATCTCCAAATCCAGAAGAACCAGAAGCTTTAACAATGGCTCTAGCCTTGGCAGACAAAACAAATTCTGACATTGTAGTTGGAACAGATCCTGATTGCGACCGTTTAGGAGTTGCTGTTCGTAACAATGACGGCAAAATGATTTTGTTGAACGGAAACCAAACTATGGTTTTAATGACTTCTTTCTTATTGAAACAATGGAAAAAAGCAGGTAAACTAAACGGAAAACAATTCATTGGTTCAACAATCGTTTCTACTCCAATGATTATGGAATTGGCTACAAGTTACGGTGTTGAGTGCAAAGTTGGGTTAACTGGCTTTAAGTGGATCGCTAAAATGATTAAAGATTTCCCTGAACTTGAGTTTATTGGAGGTGGTGAAGAAAGTTTCGGATTTATGGTTGGAGATGCCGTGAGAGATAAAGATGCTGTTGCCGCTACTTTATTAATTTGCGAAGTTGCAGCTCAAGCTAAAGCTGCTGGAAGCTCTGTTTACAAAGAACTTTTACAGCTTTATGTAGAAAATGGCTTCTACAAAGAGTACTTAGTTTCATTGACTAAAAAAGGAATGGAAGGTTTACAAGAAATCAACCAAATGATGATTGATTTACGCGAAAATCCTTTAAAAGAAATAAACGGACAAAGAGTTATCATGGTTGAGGATTACCAATCTTCTATTGCATTAAATTTATTGGATGGATCTGAATCAACAATGGATATTCCTAAATCAAACGTATTGATTTATTACACAGAAGATGGATCTAAAATTTGCGCTAGACCTAGTGGAACTGAACCTAAAATTAAATTTTATATCAGCGTAAATGCTGAAATCGAATCGGTTTTAGATTTTGATGAAGCAGAGAAATTCTTAGACAACAAAATACAAAATATCATTGCAGACATGCAGTTAAATTAAATCTGCTTTTCTCAATTGTACAATTTTGCACCTAACATGCAAGATCAACAAGTTAGATATCTTTGAACTCTGATTTACAATCTCTAAAGTAAATCAGAGTTTCTTTTATAAAAAAAACTAAAAAGAAATTGAAAACACCTCAATTGGATTAATTTTGTGCAATAAAATTTGCTTGCTCAAAATAATTTTAATCCAGAAATGAGTCATCGCATTAAAAGAAAACAATATCAAAAAAAATAAATGAGTAATTTCAAAAAAATAATTCCTTTTATATATCCGTATAAAAAATACGCATTCTTAAATATCTTTTTTAATATTTTGTATGCGCTTTTCAGCACACTTTCGTTTGTCGCTTTAATACCTATGCTTCAGGTATTATTCGAAAAAGGAAAAAAAGTTGAAATAGAACCAATTTATCAAGGTATTTTTAAAATAAAAGATTATGCTGAAGACTATTTGGCTTATTACATTACCACGGCACAAAAAAACCACGAACCTGGTTATGTTTTATCGGTAATGGTAGCCATTATTATTTCGATCTTTTTACTTAAAAACTTAGCCGATTATTTGGCAATGTTTTTTATTAATTTCCTTCGAAATGGCGTTTTAAAAGACATGCGAAATGCATTGTACAAAAAAACTTTGGAGCTTCCTTTGGCATTTTATTCTGAAAAAAGAAAAGGAGATGTAATTTCTAGGATTTCAGCTGACGTAAACGAGGTTCAAAATTCTTTTTTGGCCATCTTAGAGCTTATCGTAAAAGAGCCTTTAACGATTATTTTTACAATTACCACTATGCTTATCATTAGTGCTAAGCTAACCTTATTTGTATTCATTTTCATTCCTGTTTCTGGATATATTATTTCGTTGATTGGAAAACAGCTCAAAAAACAATCTACTAAAGCACAAGAAGAACAAGGAAGATTTCTTTCTACAATCGAAGAAACAATTGGAGGATTAAAAGTTGTAAAAGGCTATAATTCTGAAAACTACTTTAATAAAGTTTTCCAAAATTCGACAGAGCGTTTTTTCACTTTATCAAACAGCATCGGAAACCGCCAGAATTTAGCTTCGCCTGCAAGTGAATTTATGGGAATTACTGTAATTGCCATTCTACTTTGGTACGGAGGTCAAATGGTTTTGATTGATAAAACATTACAAGGCGCAGCATTTATTGCCTACATGGGATTAGCTTATAATATTCTAACTCCTGCAAAAGCAATTTCTAAAGCTTCTTACGGAGTAAAAAGAGGAAACGCAGCTGCAGAACGTGTTCTTGAAATCTTAGAACAGGAAAATACCATCGTTTCTAAAGAAAATGCAATTGAAAAAACAACTTTTGATAATAATATAAGTGTTCAAAATGTAAACTTTAAATATGAAGAAGAAACCGTTTTAAAAGACTTTTCTCTTCAAATTAAAAAAGGACAAACTGTTGCTTTGGTTGGACAATCTGGAAGCGGAAAAAGTACAATCGCTAATTTATTGACACGTTTTTATGATGTTAATGACGGTTCTATTTCTATTGACGGAATTAACATTAAAGACATGAATTTACAATCGCTTCGCAGTTTGATGGGATTAGTTAC
>NZ_DHEI01000040.1:0-15361 GCF_002399805.1 Flavobacterium sp. UBA4854 | reverse complement strand
CAAGGAATTTACACTAACATTGGAGATAGCGGAAACAAGCTTTCTGGAGGACAAAAACAACGTTTATCTATAGCTCGTGCCGTATTGAAAAATCCACCGATTATGATTTTGGATGAAGCAACATCAGCATTAGACACAGAAAGCGAAAAATTTGTTCAAGTCGCACTAGAAAACATGATGCAAAACAGAACTTCGATCGTAATTGCACACCGTCTTTCTACTATTCAAAAAGCAGATATAATCGTAGTAATGCAAAAAGGAAAAATCGTTGAACAAGGAACCCACGAAGAGCTAATTGCGCACAACGGAACTTATAATAAATTGGTAACAATGCAATCTTTCGAATCGTAAGAAATCATTAAACCCAAATTAATATACACAGATTAAGGAAATATTAAAACTCAATTTTAATTTCTTTAATCTGTGTTTATTTTTATAACTTTAGGTTAGTTAAAGATTGAAATCATTTAATCTAAAGAAAATGTATCTTAACAACCCCAACATAAAACTTCCCGATGATCCCGATACTATTGTTTGGAAATATCTGGACTTATCTAAATTTCTTGATTTATTACTCTCTAAGAAGCTTTTTATGTCGCGTTCAGACAAGTTTGAAGACCAATATGAAGGCACTTTTAGCGAACCAACTTATGAAGAGATAAAAAAACTTGCCGCAGATAATCCAGAGTTTTTAAATTACTACAAAACGCATCGTGAAAAAGTAGCCATTAGCAGCTGGCATATTAACGAATATGAATCGTTTGCCATGTGGCAGATTTTCACCAAAAACAATGAAGGTTTAGCCATTCAGTCTACCATCAAAAGACTACAGAAAGCGGTAAAACCAGAGAATAATTTTGATCAATATATTGGCGAAGTAAATTACATCGATTATAAAAAAGAATACATTCCGTTTGATGATCTATTCTTTCCGTTTTTATTTAAAAGGAAAAGTTTTCAATACGAAAGAGAAGTCCGAATTCTAAGTGACACTTCAAAAAGCGATATCAAATTAAACGACGGATTAAAAATCAACGTCGACATTAATCAATTGATCGAAAAAATATACATTCATCCAAAATCTGAAAACTGGTACAAGAAACTGGTAATAGAATTGGTTGAACGCCTAGGATTTGGTTTTGAAATCGAAAAATCTGATCTGGAAAGTGATATTCTGATCTAAGGTTCTAAGTTTTTTTACACAATAGAAGCAATTATTATAAAATTCTAATAATTTATTTTCTTTGAGTTTTTCTAAATACCTATTTCTAAGATCCAAATTTTGATCTTCAATGATTATTTGACCACTTTTCTTATAATAATAAACAGAATCAGATTTAGACTTTTTCACCACAGAATCACCAATCTCCATTTTATCATATAATTCAGTACTCACTTGCCATCTAATCCCTGAATTCAAAAACAGACAATGCGGGAGACGATATCCCTCTCCTCCTTCTATTTTCTTTTCATAAACAACTCCAGAAAAGCCATATTCATTAGCTTCTTTATATTCCTTTTCTATATACCTCATTGAATTACCCACGAAATATGCTCCAATAACAGCAAGAATGAATATGGGCATAAAAACATAAGTCAAAACAGTACTAAATTCCTTCTCCTGTTCTTTTAATTCATCTTCAGAATACATTCTAAAATTTTAAAAAGTTATATCGGCTTATAACTCTTCACTTCCCATTTTTTAGAAGCTAAATCAATGTAATTGTAATGCAAAACATCATTTTTATCAAACTGACCGTTTTGGTTGGTGTCTTCAATAGTTCTAAAATACAGACGGTTTTTAGATTCAATTAAACTCCAATCTACCAATTCCTCCAATTCTGCTGAAACTTTTGTGAAATTTTCTCCACTTATATCGCTTAAATATAAAGTTTTAATGTCGCTGGTATCTATCTTACCATCTTTATTTGTATCCGAATCTGTTAGTGTATAAACCATAACATTATTATGCGTTTTATCTGCAACAGTTTTTAAATAAGTAGCCGTTAAAATTAAAACTGGTTTATCAGATAAAGGTCGGATAGAATCTGAATCTACTTTTTGAAATTTTAAATTCTGAAGAAATCCTGTAATTTCATATTCTCCTAAATTAGAAATTGTAAAACTTACATCGTTTACACTCGAAGAACCATAACGAGCTTTTGAACCCCTTTCATAAACTCTTAAATCTCCAACGGGGTGAATCAAATAATTAGTGCCTTCCATTTGAATAGGAAGATCTGCAATTTCAATTTGTGTTGAGTCTGTTTTTACTGCGCCTGTGCTTACTTTATTAGAAGCACCATAAGTTACTTTTGGTTTTTGAACTTCTTCTCGGCAACTTATAACCGTCCCGACAAGTATAAGGGCAATATATTTAAAATACTTTTTCATCTACAATGATTATATACGATTATCAAATATACTATTTTTGATTGTATTTTTGAGTTTTATTGAATTTTATAACCAACATCGAAGCAGTTTATAACCTCGCATTTAATTTAACGTTAAAAACTCTCGAAGTCATATAATTTGGAATCGCATATTGATTTTTTGAATAGACATCACGAACCCAAGTATTTGTAATTGCGTTTTGATTGTTGAAAAGATTAAAAATTTCTAGCCCTAGAGACAACTCTTTAAACTTTTTCAGCCAGCCTGTTTTTGTATTTTGCGTACTTGCATCTACAAAAACCTTTGCAAAACCAATATCAGCTCTTCTATAATCATTCAGTCTATTTTGATATAAATATGGATCTGAATACGCTGGCGCTCCTCCTGGCAATCCTGTATTGTAGACCAAGTTCAAATACACTTTTACACTTGGAATATTCGGCATATAATCTTGAAACAGCATTGCAAATTTCAATCGCTGATCTGTCGGACGAGCAATGTAGCCTTTATTTTCGTAATTTTCTTCGGTTTTCATGTATCCAAAACTTATCCAAGATTCGGTTCCTGGTACAAATTCGCCATTTAATCTAAAATCAAGACCTTGTGCATAGGCTTTTGCATTATTATTGGCAACATATCGAATTCGAACATTGTCTATCGAATAAACGTTGACATCTGAAAGCGATTTATAATATAGCTCTGTCACCCATTTAAAAGGACGATTCCACATTTTAAAGTTATAATCGTTACTTAAAACAATATGAATAGCTTCTTGGGCTTTTACATTTGGGTTCACAACTCCGTCCAAATCTCTCAATTCTCGATAAAATGGAGGCTGATGATATAATCCTCCGGAAATTCTAAAAACCATATCGCGATCCCAATCTGGTTTTATTGCAAATTGTGCACGCGGACTTACGACAAATTGTGTTTTTCCTTCTTCTGCCGCTCCCGCAACATTCCATCCTTGAAAACGCGCTCCTAAATGATACCAGATTTGGCTTGAACCAATTTCTGATTGTTTGTTCCATTGTGCGTAACCCGAAAATCTATTTATAGTATTAAAATTTGTAGCGCGAATATTTTGATAAGGTAAAAGCGGACCTGTATAAGGCGTGTAAGGTTCATTATTTTTAGGAATAACTACCAAAGGCGGATTAATAGAAAATCCCGCAGAATCGATTACTTCCCATTCCACTACTCGATCTCTAATAGATTCTCTGGTATATTTTAAACCGAACTCTAATTGGCTTTCTTTCCAGTCTTTAACTCCTTTAAGCTCAATGTTTGCAATTAAAGCATCTAAATCGTTTCGAGCGTGATTTAACTGAGAACCAATTCCGCGTGTAAAATCAATTGCCGAAGCATCTTCTGAATTTTCAGCGTTTACATTTCCTAAACGATATTGAGCCAAAATATCAAAATGCTCTTTTTCTGTGGTATGAAATAAGGAACCAATTAATTTTAAAGTAAGTGTAGGCGATACTTTATAAGTAGTTTTTAAAGCTCCGAAATAAGTATCGTACTGATCTTTTTCCTGTCCGTCATAATAAACCGAAAGCGCCATTGGCTGATCTATTGTTCCAAAATTAGTTTGGCGCACCAAAGGCTCATACGAATATTTATTCTGAGAAATATTCCCTAAAAAGCTCATCTGCCATTTTTCAGAAATATCATAATTGATATTAGTCTGAATATCGGCAAAAGTTGGTTTGTAATTTGTCTGCGTATCTTGACTATTTACTAAAAGACTGTTATTTCTATAACGGACTCCAGTTACGGCAGACCATTTTTTGTTTTTTGAAACCAAATCGACTGTAGCGCTTCCTCCTAAAAAACTTGCTTCAAAAGCAGCTCCAAACTGAGTTGGCTTGCGATACGTAATATCTAGAACAGAAGATAATTTATCTCCAAACTTCGCCTGAAATCCACCAGCAGAAAATTCAACATTCTGAACTAAATCTGTATTGGTAAAACTTAGTCCTTCCTGCTGCCCCGAACGAATTAAAAACGGACGATACACTTCTACTTCATTTACATAAACTAAGTTTTCATCATAATTCCCGCCTCGCACCATATATTGCGTGCTTAATTCGTTATTTGAGTTAACGCCCGGAAGTGTTTTTAGAATGTTTTCGATTCCAGCATTTGCACCTGGAATTTTCTTAATGGTTTCAGTATCTACTGATGTAATCCCTTGAACTCTTTTTCTATTTCCAGAAGAAACAAAAACCTCACCCATTTGTTCCTCAGAATTATTCATAATCGGATTAAAAACAAAAACTTCATTTGTTTTCAAACTAACAGTCAGACTCATCATTTTTAAAGAAACGTGAGTAAAAATCAAAGAAACCTTTTTGTTTGACGGAATTACAATTTCGTAAAAGCCATTCGAATCAGACTGAACAAAAGCATCTTGCGAAGAAACATTCACCCCAGAAACAGGATGTTTTTCTGCATCTAAAATCAGCCCCTTAATACGAGCGTTTTGAGCCAATGTAATACAGCTGATAAATAAAAAAAGAAAAGCGAATGTAAACCTATTTTGACTCAAAGATTTTGGGTTTTATTTTTTTTGACTTCTAAAAAAACGTGTTTCAAAGATAGCAGTATTTCCTACATTATCAACTACCTCAATTTTTAAAACGTTTTCTCCTTCTGCCAAATATTGATCATCAAAAGTATGAGTTATTCTTCTGGCTTTATTTTCGTATTCAAACAAAACCCAACTTCCGTTTAAATAGCCATTATAAGATTTTATTCCAGACAATGCATCATTAATTGTAAAATCAATTTTATTTTGATCGCTGATCCACTTTCCTTCAACAGGTTTTGCAATTTTTATGACAGGCGCAATTGTATCCAAAACCAGGCCGTATGTCCCTAATATTTTTGCTTTAGCAGTAAAAACATCTCCTTTTCTAATTGTTCCATTATAGCTTGTTCCCTTACCAATATAAAGCTTATCTCTTAAAGATTCTGGATAAGTGTCGTCTTTTATAGTGATCGTAAAATTGGAATGTACAGGAACTGTATCGTCATGAATGAAAATTTTATTATTTCTAACATCAAAATTCATATTGAAATCATCGTAGAATGTTCCTGCCGGAAAGAAAACCGACATATTATCTTTTTCGAAATTAGTATCTCTATTATATTTGATGAAATATTTTCCGTTAACTGGTTCAGCCTCTACAAGCGGTGTCGCAGCATCAAACTCGATTGGAACGGTAATCGAATTCATATTTCCAAAATAGTCCGAAACCTCGATTTTATAATTTGAAGCCAGATTAGGCTCTGCTTTTACGATACCTCTAAGAGAATCTGTTTTGATAATACTCAAAGCAAAAGGCGTTTTCATAAAAAGTTTCTGCACACGCTGTCCTGATTTTTTATATCGAGGATAATCGATCAGAGCGTTTACATAACGCATTTCGTCAAAAGAATAGGTATTAAACTGATAATTATAATTCTGATTTCCGTTTAAAAAAGTCGAAACATTAAAAACTCCATTTTTGTTATGCGAAACATCATCAGTGTCTACCGCGTTGATTCCGAAACCAATTTTTCCGTTAGCTTTCACTTTAGAAGCCAAATAAGTTCCGTCTTTTTGAAGCGTCATATTAACCAATAAAGGCTGTTTCGAAAGATTTACCGTTGTGTTATCTAGCGGATAAACATACAAACTTGACAAAGTAGGTTTTTTGGTATCTTTTATATTTTGGTCAAAGCCAAAGAAAATTGGATTGATAACAAACTCCGTTTTAGTGTCTCTAATTTCAAAATGAAGATGCGGGCCTTCAGACGATCCAGTATTTCCAGAAAGGCCTATTATTTCTCCCTTTTTCACAGGAAGCTCGTCAGGTTTTGGAAACATTTCGATTTCATACGCTTTTTCTTTGTAGTGCGTTTTTTTCACATAATCCAAAATTGGCCCAACTGGAGTTTGCAAATGGCCGTAAACAGAAGTATAACCATTTGCATGTGTAATATAAATACATTTTCCGTTTCCGAAAGTCGAAATTTTGATTCTCGAAACATAACCATCCGCAATTGCGTGCACGCTTAATCCTTCTCTTTGATTGGTTTTTAAATCAAAACCAGCATGAAAGTGATTTGGTCTTAATTCTCCAAAATTACCAGAAAGCTGCATTGGAATATCTAGCGGAGGGCGGAAATAGTCTTTAGGATACTGCGTTTGAGCAAATATAGAATTACAAATCAAAAGGGTAAGTACAGCGAATCTCATAAGCAACATTTTTGCTAAGATAAATAAAAATAAGCCAATAAAAGCAAGAAAAAATTTACAATTTCACAATTAATTGAATTACATATATTTATCTATTTTAATGTAAAAAAATCGATAAAAAATTGCATTAATAAAAAGGAATATTAACTTTGTATGATTAAGTAATGAATAGGATGTATAATGAGTGTAATTGCAGAAATAATTGATACTCTTGAATATAAAGTTGAAAAGCTTTTTGAGAAATCAAAAGGCTTGGAGCAAAACAATCAAGTATTACGATTAGAATTAGCCAAAGCTGCGCAAATTATCCAGAAACAATCTGAGGAAATGGAAGCTTTGAAGAAGCAAAATGAAACACTTAAGATAGCCAATTCGTTGCTTGGCAGCGACAATAACAAGAGAGAGACAAAGCTTAAAATAAATTCATTAATTCGCGAAATTGATTACTGTATAGCACAACTATCAGATTAATAACATGGACGGAAAGCTTAGAATTAAAATATCAATTGCCGACCGCGTTTACCCACTTACGGTTGAACCCGCTCAAGAAGAAGGACTTAGAAGTGCTTCTAAAAAAATTGATGCCATGATCAAGCAGTTCGAAGAAAATTACGCGGTTCGTGACAAACAAGATGTTCTAGCAATGTGTTCATTACAATTTGCATCGCAAGTAGAACAAAAACAGATTGACAATACAATCGATGGAGAAGAGACTATCGAAAGAATTAAAAGATTAAATACGCTTTTAGATCAATATCTCGAAAAATAAACGTTCTTTACAGAAACTAAGATACTGCCTACATTAGTTCACAATTGGTAAACTCAACACTAACAATTTAGAATGAGCAAATCGTCGCTACTATAGTATGCCCTCCATTTGGCTGGGAAACTTGAACAGTGAGTTAGCTCAAAACTTGTCTTTACGAGTTTATACAAGCAATTAATGTAGGCTTTTTTTATATATAAACCCTAACAAACATGGACATCATAACGATCATTATTGGTATTGTAGGTATTGCAGCAGGATTTGCGATAGCTAAAATTATCGAGAAAAGTAATATTTCAAACCTAATTAAAAATGCTAAAAAAGAAGCAGCTTCTATCTTAAAAGACGCTAATTTGGAGGCCGAAAATATCAAAAAAGATAAAATTCTTCAAGCAAAAGAGCGTTTTATCGAACTTAAATCTGAGCACGAACAAGTTATTTTAGCACGTGATAAAAAAGTTGCTGAAGTAGAAAAACGCGTGCGCGATAAAGAATCTCAAGTTTCTAACGAACTTTCTAAAGCAAAAAAAGTAAACGAAGATTACGAATCTAAAACAGCTGAATATAATAACAAAATTGAAGTTTTAGATAAAAAACAAGCTGAAGTTGACAAACTTCACAAAAGCCAATTACAGCAATTAGAAGTAATTTCTGGTCTTTCTGCTGAAGAAGCAAAAGAGCAATTGGTAGAAGGCTTAAAAGCTGAAGCTAAAACAAAAGCAATGTCTCATATTCAAGAAACTATTGAAGAGGCAAAATTGACTGCACAGCAAGAAGCTAAAAAAATAATCATCAACACTATCCAGAGGGTTGGAACAGAAGAAGCAGTTGAAAATTGCGTTTCTGTTTTCAATATCGAATCTGATGACGTAAAAGGTAGAATCATTGGTCGTGAAGGTCGTAACATTAGAGCTTTGGAAGCTGCAACTGGAGTTGAAATCATTGTAGACGATACACCAGAAGCTATCATTCTTTCTTGTTTTGATCCTGTTCGTAGAGAAATTGCTCGTTTGTCTTTACACAAATTAGTTACTGACGGACGTATTCACCCAGCTCGTATCGAAGAAGTTGTTGCTAAAACAGCAAAACAAATTGATGACGAAATTATTGAAGTTGGAAAACGTACTGTTATCGACTTAGGAATTCACGGTTTACACCCAGAATTAATTAAAGTTGTGGGTAGAATGAAATACCGTTCTTCTTACGGACAAAACTTATTACAGCACTCAAGAGAAGTTTCTAAACTTTGCGGTATCATGGCAGCAGAATTAGGACTAAATGTAAAACTTGCCAAAAGAGCAGGTTTACTACATGATATCGGAAAAGTGCCAGATACAGAAAGTGATTTACCTCACGCACTTTTAGGTATGCAATGGGCAGAGAAATATGGTGAAAAAGAAGAAGTTTGCAACGCAATTGGAGCTCACCACGATGAGATTGAAATGAAATCTTTACTATCTCCAATTATTCAAGTTTGTGACGCTATTTCTGGAGCTAGACCAGGTGCAAGACGCCAAGTTCTAGATTCTTACATTCAGCGTTTGAAAGATCTTGAAGATGTTGCTTACGGATTTAGCGGTGTTAAAAATGCTTACGCTATCCAAGCTGGTAGAGAGCTTCGTGTAATTGTAGAAAGCGAAAAAGTTTCTGATGATAATGCTGCAAACTTATCTTTCGAAATTTCGCAAAAAATTCAAACAGAAATGACTTACCCTGGACAAGTAAAAGTTACAGTTATTAGAGAAACTAGAGCTGTAAATATTGCTAAATAATCTAAGAAAACATAAATAAAACAAAAGGCTGTCAATGACAGCCTTTTGTTTTTTATCCCTATTCAAGTTTTACATATCATTAAAAATGATTTTAAAACTGGTCCCCACTCCAACTTCACTTTCTACTTCAACCGTTCCTTTCATGGCTTCAATTTGATTTCTCGTAATATACAATCCTATTCCGCGAGCTTCTTCATGTTTATGAAATGTTTTATACATTCCAAACATTAAATCGCCATATACTTTTAAATCAATTCCAAGTCCGTTATCTGTAATTGTAAGCGATTTAAAACCTTCTGGCTCTATAGCAAAATCAAAAGTAATTACTGGATCTCGATCTGGATGTGCATATTTAATTGCATTTGTCGTAAAATTGAGCAAAACGCTTTCCATATACGCCGGATTAAAATTAATCGTTAGGTACTTTGGAACGTTATTCACAATAGTCACTTTTCGCTGCTTATCATAACCTTTAATAGTCGAAATCGTCTTTTCGATATACTCGCAAAGTTTTAGCGGAACAACTGCAATATTAATATTACTTTGCGTTTTTACAATTTGAGTTAGATTTGAAATCGTTTCATTCAAATCGTTTGAAACGGTTCTCAAATGTTCCAGCATTTCAGCTACAGTTTGCTTATTCACATCAGCATCTATAAAATCTAAAATTGATTTTATGTTTCCAGCCTGCGTATTTAAATTATGAGAAACAATATGAGAGAAATTCAGCAAACGACTGTTCTGATCACTATACAATTTCATTGTTTTCACAAGTTCGAGTTCTTTCTCTTTTTGAGCTGAAACATCAGTATGAGTTCCAATTACACGCAAAGGCCTTCCGTTTTCATCACGTTTAATTACTTTTCCTCGATCTAAAATCCACTTATAGTTACCACTAGAAGTCATTACACGATGATAATTTTCATAAAATGGAATCTTATTATCAAAATGTTCGTGAATATCAGAGTAATATTTGGGAAGATCATCAGGATGTACAATTTTATCCCAACGCTCAGGATCATCAAAAATATCACTCGATTCTAACTCCAAAATTTTAAGAGACAAAGAAGAGTAAAAGACACTATTTGTAACCATATCCCAATCCCAAATTCCGACTGTAGAGGCATCTAGAGCAAATTGAAAACGTTCTTCAGAAATTCTAAGTTTTTCTTCTTTATCCTTTATTTCTGTAATATCCGAAACATGACCATAGAAAATTACATTTCCATTTATAGAAGATTCTGTTTTAGAGGTAATTTTAAACCATCGAATCCCTTTTTTTGGAAGCACAGCTCTAAACTCAATTTCCCACGGCTTTATTTCTTTCCTAGCTTTGACTAAAGACTGAAAAAAAAGTTCACGATCCTGCGGAAGAATTCGATCGTAGATTATAAACTTTATATCATTATTAAAATCCGCTGCAGGAAGTTCAAATATCTCATCTGCCGATTTACTTACGAGGGGAAAAGTATAATTATTATCGGGATCAATACTAAATTGAAAAAGCAGGTCGGGCATTTCGGCCAACAATTTTTTATAAAAATTATTTACCTCCAAGCAATCGTCATTTCCATACAAATCAAAAACCATATGCTACTTTTTTATGTAAATAAAAATATTCAGAACTTATTTGGAAAAGCAAAAATAAACCTCAATGTTTTATTTTACTCCAATTAAAAACAAAATTTTAACACAATATATAAATTTATAGAACAAAAAAACACAATTCTACAAAAATTATTTCCTAGGATGAAAACTATGCATTACTTCTTTTAGAAAACTGCGATCCAAATGCACATAGATTTCTGTTGTTGTAATAGACTCATGCCCCAACATTAATTGAATAGATCTTAAGTCTGCACCATTCTCAAGCAAATGTGTAGCAAAAGAATGTCTTAATGTATGGGGACTTATATTCTTTTTAAGCCCCACTTTTTCTGCAAGATCTTTTATGATAGTAAAAACCATCGCACGTGTTAACTGATTTCCTCTTCTGTTTAAGAATAAAGTATCTTCGGCTCCTTTTTTTACAATGAGATTGCAACGAATTGCATTTCGATATATATCAATATATTTTTGAGTTAGAGGCCCAATTGGAACAAATCTTTCTTTATTTCCTTTTCCAGTAATTTTAATAAATCCTTCATCAAAAAAGAGATCAGAAATTTTAAGCGAAATCAATTCAGAAACACGTAAGCCACAGCCATATAAAGTTTCGAGCATCGCTCTATTTCGTTCGCCCTCGTTAGTACTTAAGTCGATGGTTTCAATCAAAGCATCAATTTCCTGAAGTGATAAAGTATCTGGCAGTTTACGGCCAGTCTTTGGAGCTTCAATTAATTCTAACGGATTATCGTTTCTATAATCTTCAAAAACCAGATAATTAAAAAAACTTTTAAGTCCAGAAATAATCCTTGCCTGCGACCTCGGATTAACTTCTTTGGCTACCGAATAAATAAATTGCTGTAAAGTTTCGTCGGAAATTTTTATTGGAGAAACATCAATCTGATTGGTTTCTAAAAACAGACATAAACGTTCAATATCAAAGCCGTAGTTTTCGATCGTATTTTTAGACAAACCTCTCTCAATCCTTAAGTATGATTGATAATCTTTTATATATCTACTCCAATTCATATCTACAAAGTAAGTGATTTTTTGGCATAAAAAAACCTTCCTTTATTAGGAAGGTTTTTTTATCAATATTCTAAACTAAGACTAGAATTTATACGCCACTGAAAGCTGTAAGTTACTATTTTTTGTACTATCATAATAATCACTAAAATCCTCGTAATCGTGATCATATATACCTGAAATACCAACCGTGTAACGCAAACCTACAGAAAAATGGTCTGTAAAATTATATCCTGCACCAAAGTTAAATCCATAATCTGCAGTTTTGTAAGCATCTTTAATATCATGATCTTGACTTTTAGCCGAAACTAAGAATCCTATTTGCGGACCTGCTTCAACAGTAAATTGTTTCGTAACATAGAATTTAGCCAAAACTGGAATATTAATATAATTTAATTTATAAGATCCGCTTTGATTGCCTCCAATCATATTGTATCTGGCTCCTTGAGTAGAAAACAAAAGCTCTGGCTGAATAGCTAATCTGTCAATAATTTTTATTTCTGCAAAACCGCCAATATGAAAACCAGCCTTAAGATTGGTATCAACATCACCAGTAAAATTGGTAAGATTAAGACCTCCTTTTACTCCAAATCTAGTTTCTTGGGCATTTGAGAATGTAAAAGCCATAATTGCAATGGCAGATAAAATAAGTTTTTTCATTTTTTTAATTTTGGTTTTAGTTTAAAAATAGAGAGTCAAATATAGATATTTCCTTACCAAAACCTATATTCTTAATAAAAAAAAACATAGTAATAGTATATAAAAAAACCTTCCGTTATAGGGAAGGTATTTTTTAATATTTTTAAAATTCAGATTAGAATTTATATGCTAAGAAAAGCTGTAGATTGCTGTTTTTTGCACTATCGTAGTATTCATCTGAATTATCAATGTCATTATCAGTTATAGGAGACAAACCAATAGTATAGCGAAGACCTACTGATAAATTGTCTGTAAAACTATATCCAGCACCTAAGTTAAATCCTAAATCAACTGATCTTGTATAATCTTTAAAGTCTTCGCCATCTGCCTTAGCAGATAATAAAATACCTAGTTGAGGACCAGCTTCTACATTAAATTTCTTATCAACAATATAATATTTTGCCAATACAGGAATGTTTAAATAATTCAATTTAAGATCTCCATCAGATCCTAAAGGTCCATCAAATTTTGCTCCTTGAGCAGAATACAAAAGCTCTGGTTGAATATAAAACTTTTCAACTACGTGGATTTCAGCTAAACCTCCAACATGAAAACCTACCAATGTTTTATTGTTCTCTACATCTCCTCCAACTACATTTGAAATATTAAGACCTCCTTTTACTCCAAATCTTGTTGACTGAGCATTTGTAAATGCAAAAGCCATAATTGCAATGGCAGATAAAATAATTTTTTTCATTCTAAATTTGTTTTGGGTTAAATTTAATTAGCCAAATATAAAAATATTCTTCATAAATATATATTAGGAATTTAACAAATAAAATAGTAACTATTACATTATTTGTTAATTGTAAATTAAGCCAATTTAAAAATTAGAGTTTTCGGCACAAAAAAGCCCTCCTCGAAATTGAGGAAGGCCTTTTAAAATTAACTAACTGTTTTTTTTCTTAGAACTTGTAAATAACTCCAAAACTTACGTCTCTTAGGTCAGTACCAAAACCAAATGAATTAGTTTTATCAGCTCCATGACCACCATTATTGTTTACACTATATCCTAAACCTAACCAAGTAGCTTCAATAGCAAAATGATTAGACAAGAAATAGCTTAAACCTAAACCAATGTTAGCTCCAATTTCGTTTGATTTAGCATCGCTTGGTTTATACTTGTAGTTTGTAAAATCAAGACCAGCTTGCCCATAAACTGAAAATTGAGAAGCAGGAGTAAAATAATATCTACCAAAAGCTCCAGCTGTAAATGAATTTGTTTTGTTATCACCTTCTTTATCTGTACCAAAACCTAATTTTGCACCAATTGCAATATTTTCAGTTACAAAATACCCAACTTTTGGCTCAACTTCAAAACCATTGCTCTTAGCATCTCCTTTTTTTGTTGAGCTTACATTTAAAGCTCCAGAAATAAAAGTGTCCCCTTTAGAAAATCCTCCAGTCTGTGCATTAGCAAATGTAAAGCCTAATACTGCAATGGCAGTTAAAACAATTTTTTTCATAATTTTTTCAAATATTACTTGATTAATATTCGACAAAACTAAGATTACACTTACAAAATAAACTCCACAGCAAGCTTAAAAAGTATCAAAATAAGACAGAAAAAAATTACCAAAAAAAGAGCTGATTTTCAGATTAATAAAAGATTATAAACTGCTTTAAAACCTTAAAATTTACTTTTCGGTGGGAATTTTATTAATTATTTAATCGAAAATATAATGCAATAAAATGCTAAATATGTAGTTTTGATCTATAAATAACATTTAAAATACCAATTTTTAAAAACCTTTTTATGAAGAAAATATTTTTAGCAGCTGTTATGTTTATCGCAACATCAGCGGCAGTAAACGCACAATTTGTACAAATCGGGGTAAAAGCAGGGGTTAACTTTGCTAATCAAACTGGAGGTTCTGACTTTAATGGAATTTCTGTTGACAAAGAAGGAATTACAAGTTACCACGCAGGTCTTGTAGCAGAACTTAAATTATTAGAAAAATTCTCAATTCAGCCAGAGCTTTTATATACTACTCAAGGAGCAACTTATAAAAATGCTGTTTCAGAATTTAAAAATGAAATGGGATATATTGCTATTCCAGTAATGGCAAAAATCTATATGACTAAATCTCTTAGTTTAGAACTTGGTCCACAAGCATCATTCCTTGTTAGCAATAAAAAAGAATTTGATGTTGCAGATCCAAAAACATTTGACTTTTCTCTTAACGCAGGTTTAGGATTAAAAGTTGTTGGAGGTCTTTTCGTTCAAGCTCGTTATGGTATTGGTTTGACAGAAATTTCAAAAGAAGCTGATTTTAAAAACTCTGTATTCCAACTTTCAGCTGGATACATGTTCTAAAAATATATCACATACTTTTACAAAAACCGCTCTATTTATTAGTGCGGTTTTTTTTATTTTTACACTTACATGTGAAATGTCATTCGTAAAATCTAAAATGCATTCACATCGCTTAATTAAAAAACAAATTACTTTATGAAAATCTGCATTATCAACGGACCAAATTTGAATCTTTTAGGAAAAAGAGAACCTGAAGTTTATGGAAGCCAAACTTTCGAAGATTATTTTGAAACGTTGAAACAAAAATTTCCAAATATTGAACTTTCTTATTATCAAAGTAATATTGAAGGCGAACTAATTGGAAAAATTCAAGAATGCGGCTTTACTTTTGACGGAATCATTTTGAATGCAGGTGCTTATACACATACTTCTATTGGTTTAGGAGATGCTATGAAAGCCGTTACAACTCCTGTAATCGAAGTGCATATTTCTAATACTTACGCTAGAGAAAGTTTCAGACACCAATCTTATTTATCTGGAAATGCAAAAGGTGTTATTTTAGGTTTCGGACTTAAAAGTTACGAATTGGCTAT
>NZ_DHEI01000021.1:65652-66110 GCF_002399805.1 Flavobacterium sp. UBA4854 | reverse complement strand
TCACCAAAACGAGAAGATCCATCCCTTCTAATTGTACCGGTTACATAATACTTGCCATCATAGTCATAATTCACCCTTGCCAAATATGACATAATTGCCCATTCAGAAGCATTACCTCCTACTGTCGGCTGTAATGTACCATTGTCTATCTGCTGTGTTTCATCACTCGCAAATTTCTGAATAGAGCCGTTTAAGAAATCATACTTATTAGACTGCGAACTGCTTCCCACAACTGCATTTACATTATGTGCGCCAAAATGAGCATCATACGTCAGCGTGTTATCCCATAAAACTGTAATACTTCTATTTGTTCCTTGTGATAGATATGAATTGGTCTGAACATTAGAGCCCCATGAATATTTTGGCGACCAGGTTCTGTCAAACCAGAAGTTGGCTTCAACCCCACCTAAAGACTTAAACACTAAGTTTTTCAGCAAATTGATTTCTGCGAAAAGGTT
>NZ_DHEI01000021.1:64129-65522 GCF_002399805.1 Flavobacterium sp. UBA4854 | reverse complement strand
AAATTGATTTCTGCGAAAAGGTTTCCTTGAAGATTATATCCTTTTGTTGATCTTTCGACAGTTGTGGCTTTTCCGATTGGATTTGTAATATCTCCATAATAAAGAGGGTTTCCTGTAGGTCCGGTAAAATTTCCATTTTCATCATATATTGGCTGGGTAGGATTTGCTAATAACGTGTTACGGATATCATATGCACCGCTTTCTTTTATATCGTGTGCAATTTTAACACTGTTTCCAAATTTTACTTTGCTGGTCACTTTAGTATCAGAATTAAACTGCACAATGAATCTTTCATAATCAGTATTTAAAACGATACCTTTTTGGTTAAAATAATTAGCAGAAACATAGATATTGGATTTTTTTGTTTTATTCCCATAAGATAAAGTATAGCTGGACATCATCTCTGGATTGAATAATGTTCCAACCCAGTCGGTTCCTGTTCCCAAAGAAGCGGGATTTGTCCATAATGGATTAGGATTAAGTCCTCCATTAGTCATCATATCATTATTTAACGATGCGTATTGTGAAGCATTCAGCATCTTTACCACATTTGAAGCATTTTGCACTCCCGTAAAAGTATCGAAAGTCAAAGTTGAACCTTCTTTTGTCCCGCCTCTTTTAGTAGTTACAATCACAACTCCATTTGCTCCCCTGGAACCATAAATTGCTGTAGAAGAAGCATCTTTAAGCACGCTGATCGATTCTACATCATTCATATTAACTTGGTTAAGTCCTCCATTCAAAGGCATTCCGTCAACTACGATTAGAGGGTTATTATTAGCAATGGTACCTGTTCCCCTCACTCTAAAAGTGACGTTAGATCCCGGTTCTCCGCTCGAAATGACCTGCACACCGGCAGCCCTTCCCTGCATGGCCTCGCCAATATTGGCAACAGGCTGATTTTTCGTTTTGGCTACATCGATTGAAGCAACAGCCCCAGTTAAATCTCTAGCTTTGGCTTTTCCGTATCCGATTACTACAATATCTGTCAGCGATACTGCTTCCGGTACCAACTGAATCTCCAAATTTGTACCTGCTGCAGAAATTTCTTTGTTGGAGTATCCAATATATGATATTACTAAAACAGCATCGGAAGTATTTACCTTAATAGAAAATTTTCCGTCGAAATCTGTAGTAGTACTTGATGCGGTTCCTTTTATTGTTACCGTCGCACCAGGTAAAGGCTCATGCTTTTCATTATATACGGTTCCTGTAATTGTCTTTTGCGCACTTTTAATTGCAGGACCTTCCTGCTGTTTTGCAACGGCAAAAGCGCTATTGCTGCCACAAAGTGCTGCCAGCATAAAAAGTACAAGGATAAAATCTTTGATGGATGTCCTACGAACATCAATTTCATGACATGATCTCATTTATTTTTTTGTTTGGTTAGTAA
>NZ_DHEI01000021.1:62755-63955 GCF_002399805.1 Flavobacterium sp. UBA4854 | reverse complement strand
AAAAAACTACGAAATCCAATAATACATTCGGATCAAAGCAAAGGAACAAAAAAACACATGCGAAAAATGCATGTATGCAAAACGTATAGAAAAAACAAGCAATAAAGTGGATTAAAAAAACCATATATACCTAATAAATAGACTTTTAAACAAAAACAAACAGTAATAATTATATAGATTTTAATATTTAAAACAATAAGAATTCAAGCATAAAAAAACATATTTTGCAATATTTTACTATAAAAAATATATTATTCTCATTGAGACAAACAAAATAAATGGGGCGCAGAAAAAAAAATCCCGCTGTTGAACAGCGGGATTTTTTGTTAAATATTTGATTAATTAGGTAATTTTTACAGAAGTAATTTTCATCAATTTTTTATCAAAGCCTTCATTTTCGATTATGGACTTATTACGAACTTTAGTTTTATAGGCATAAATTGAATTGACTGAATAACCTAAAATTTGCGCAATTTTCTCATTGTGTTTGATCCCTAAACGGATCAAGGCAAAAATTCTCAGCTCTTTATTAAGAATCTGCCCTTCTTTTAGCTTTATCTGCTCCCCGGGTTTCATGAGCGAATTGAATTCAGTAATAAAATCTGGAAACAGATTGATAAAAGCTGTATCAAAATTATTGAGCAGTTTATCCTTTTCCTTCTTCAAATCATATCTTGATATTCTGTATTTTGCTTTAGCATAATCTCCTGAATCAATATCCCTTTCTATGTAAGATGTAAATTCATTAAACTTTTCAAAAATATCATCATATTCCGTAAAGAAAAAACCAATATATTCTTCATTAATCTTATTAGCTTCTGAAAGACGATTGTTAATCAATTCAATTTGGCTGTTACGCGCCTTCATTTCTTCGTTTACAACAACAAGCTGTTTATTTACATTCTGCAGATCTGTATGCGCAACTGCAATTATCTTTTTTGCTTTTTGAATTTTCCTGAATTGCATAAAAGTAAGGATTAAAAAGCAGATTACAATTACTGAAAAAACAATTGCACCTATATATTGATAGTAGAGCCTCTTTTTTTCTCTTTCAATATTCTGGACTATTTCTTCTTCAATGTGTGGCAGGATCGCTCCTACTTGTAGTTTTCTCTGCTGTGCCCCGTAAAAAACAGCATCATCATATGCTTTTTTCACTAGCGAAGATGCACTCTGCAGATTCTTTTTTCTAAACAGCAT
>NZ_DHEI01000021.1:62435-62659 GCF_002399805.1 Flavobacterium sp. UBA4854 | reverse complement strand
CTGCAGATTCTTTTTTCTAAACAAGAGCTCTGATAGCTTTATTATAGCCAGTGATTCTTTTGTTGATATACGAATATCTGAAATAACGGCTTTGCTGTAATAATCAATTGCACGATCTACCCTGCCCGACTCATTGCAGATCTCCCCCAGCATATAATTTAATAAGGCTTCATCCCTATCGCTAACGTCAGAATTAAGAAGGGAGAGAAAGCCTTTTTCAGCAG
>NZ_DHEI01000021.1:60673-62298 GCF_002399805.1 Flavobacterium sp. UBA4854 | reverse complement strand
TATTCATTAAAAAATTTTAAAAATGAATTGAAAAAAGTGCCTTCATCTGTTAAATTTAAAGCCTTAATCCTGCACTTCTTAGCAAGCTGGTTATACTTTTTACTAAAGATTGGAATACTGCTGTATTCTGCCATATCGCTATAGCATCTACCTAACAGACCATAATATAAAGATCCGTTTTCATTGTTTATCTCTTCGGGTTTAATCAAAAGCAGATAATCCAACCCTTCTTTATACATACCCGCAGAAACACTGATATTGGCCAAATTAATATTGGCCTTCATCAAATAAGATTTATCGTTAATTTTTTCTGATAGCCCTTTAATTTTTAAAGCATAATCAAAAGCAGAATCTCTTTTAAAAAGTACATACTGGTCAAAAAGCTGCTGGTTCAAATCTAATAACTTGTGGCGATCATCTTTAATCAGTTCAAGCTTATCTTTTAAGTCCTGAATGGTCTTTCTCTTGCTTTTATCATAGATGCTCGAGGAGTCTATTACCTGATCTAGCCTTTTTAACAACTGCTCGCTTTGTCCATAAAAACTGCTTGGATATAATAATAGAATCGAGACTAAAACCAAACTCAAGCAAAACCTCAGTTTAAAGCGTAGAAAAGATTTTTCTGTAAAAAATTGCTGAATCATACTTTACATTAGTGATTTTAAATTATAAACATTTTTTATTCAGGCAACAAAAAGTTTACTGGCACATCTAACATTCATACATATATTACTAATCTAATTCTTTAATCATAATATTACGAAACCATACATTGTTTCCATGATCCTGCAAAGCAATTTTTCCTTTATTGAATGTGCCAAAATCCGGCCAATCTGCAAATTTGCTTCCCGATACGTTTTTTTTGAAATTATCATCCCAAAGAACAGTCTCTACCACTGTAACTCCATTAAGAATAAGTGTTAATTTTCCTTTCCTGCTGAGAATTTCGGCAGTATTCCATTCTCCAGCCTGTTTGACAGGCTCTGATCTGCTTTGAACCAAATCATACAAATCTCCTGCTCGATGCTTAAGAATTTTTGCGTCCGGATGGCCCTCATTATCTAAAATCTGCATTTCGAGTCCGGTACTATAAGTATTTTGGTATTCTACAGGATTCTCATTTACATAAAAAATTATGCCGCTGTTCCCGTTCTGGGCTATTTTCCAATCCAATTTTAGATGAAAATCCCTGAATTCAGCATCCGTTACTAAGTCCCCGCCCTGACCATTGTTTGCTTCTTTTGAATCAAAATGCAATATGCCATCTGCCGCCTTCCATGCTTTTCCAGCCGATTTTTTTCCATAGGAATGCCAGCCCTTTGTCGATTTGCCGTCAAAAAGGGGCTTGAAACTTTTCTGTGCCTGTATCGTTTGCAGTCCAAACAAAATAACTAATGAAACTATAATTTTTTTCATTTCAATATTTTTATTAATCAGTTAAAACTATTCTTATATTGTAACAGGCGGGAGAGAAACCAAATCTTTCAAAAAAGTAAAATTAAAATTTTATTCTGCGCAAACAAGATATAGCCAATTATAAAATTTTCAGCCATTATTTATGTTTTTCCAATTACTGAAACAAAAGCCTGCTAATTCGAGATCAATGTGCTTTACAACCATATTCC
>NZ_DHEI01000021.1:58619-60541 GCF_002399805.1 Flavobacterium sp. UBA4854 | reverse complement strand
GCGTTTCTTTCACATGCAACTCCATCTAATTGTACTATTAAATAGATTGCTCGGCATTACTCTTTTAACTATAATCTATTTTGTTTATTTGCAACTTGTTATTTATAAAATACAGAAAAAAAGTAAAATAAAGCGAAAACCGCCCCAAGACAGCAGGCGGTTTAAGGCTGTTATTAAAATCATACTAATTCTGCAAAATCAGATTTTGAGTGACACCATCCAAACAGTCAACCTTTATCAAGTATATTCCAGACGTTGCACCCGTAATATTGAATTCGAAATTTTGGACTTCTTCCGAGAAAACTATATTTCGCTTTTGTAAAACCGCACCATTCAGATTAAAAATATAAACAGTCGCTTTTGCTGATTTTGGACGTTTAATTTGAATTGAAAACAAGCCTGAAGTTGGATTGGGATAAACAACCATTTCATTTTGAACAATTGAAACTTCATTGCCAACTAAAGATACTGGTTTATTACTTAGGGAGTTTTTTTGTAATATTATACTATTTTGATCCACCTTTTGTACTGTTAAGAGTTCCGTTGCAAGGTTAACTGTAATGTTATAAACACCTGCTTCCGCAATATTCCACTTTGTATCAGTCCCGTCAACACGGTATCGCGCAGCAGTAAGAAAGTCAGCATTAACAGCGTCAGAATACAGCCAGTTCCCATCCTCCCAATTATTGGAAATAAAATCTGTTCCCAATTTTGCATGAATTTTGATCTCACCTGCGTTTAATGCACCTGTAAAAGTCCATATATTCGAGTCTGGTGCCGTTCTGGCCAAGTCAGTAGTAATATCACCTTCAGGTCTGATCCAAGTCCCTGATGGGGAACCGGGACCAACTAAAGTAAGATGATCATAATCCAACCTCTTCACTGATAAGCGTCCCTTTGTCAGATCGACTGTAATTTTATACAGTCCGGCTTGCGCAACATTCCATTTATAATCGTTGCTGCTGTCAATTATGTACTCTGCAGCAGTTCTGAAATCAGCATTATTGCTTTTCGCCTGAAGCCAAGAACCGTCAAGCCAGTTGTCGGCTATAAAATCCGATCCGATTTTTGCATGAATTTTAACCTGGCCTACCTTCAACATCCCTGTAAAAGTCCAGATGTTCGAATTAGGACACGTTTGTATAAAGTCGGTGTTTATATCTCCTTCTGGTTTGTTCCAGCTTCCAATTGGAGATCCGGGTCCTGATAAAGTCATATAATCAAAATATCTTCTCTGTACGGCTATCTTGTTTGCATTAAGATCAACAGTTACTATATAGTACCCAGATTCTTCAATATTCCATTTAAAATCATTGCTGTCATCAATAAGGTATTCTGTCTGAGTTAGAAAATCGGCATTTGCCGATTTTGCCTGAAGCCAGGATCCGTCAAGCCAGTTGCCTGCAATAAAATCAGATCCTAATTTTACATGGATCTTAATCTCTCCAGCATTTAAATTCCCCTTAAAAAGCCAGATGTTTGAATTTGGGGCAGTTTCTGCAAAATCTGTGCTTGAATCTCCTTCGGGCGTGGCCCAATTTCCAATAGAGGATCCCGGGCCTACAAGGGTCATGTAATCATAGTCTATTTTTTTTACATCTAAGCTCTTCTCACGCAAATTTACTTTTATATTATAAAGCCCCGCAGCCGCAACATTCCATTTATTGTCGGCGCCTCCTACCACATATTCATTGGCGGTCAGAAAATTTGCATTACTGTTTTTTGCTTGTAGCCATGAACCGCTAGTCCAGCTGCCTGAAGCAAAACCGCCTGCTTTCGCATGGATTTTAATCTCCCCCAAGTTTAAATATCCTGTAAATGTCCAAACGTCAGAGCCAAAGGCACTTTCTTTAAAATCGGTTGCACCAGTACCTTCGGGTTTCGTCCAACTGCCTGTTGGTGATGCTGGACCGACTAAAGTG
>NZ_DHEI01000021.1:42894-58544 GCF_002399805.1 Flavobacterium sp. UBA4854 | reverse complement strand
GATGCTGGACCGACTAAAGTGAGGTGATCGAAAATAGGTTCTAAAGTCCATAACTGCGAACTATCGCCGGTGCTGCTTGATTGTACTACAATTCCCCTTGCTGCATCCATTTCAAGAGCTTTGGTACTATTGGAGTTTATGATTTTATAATAACCGTTTCCATCAGGAACCATATCCCATTTCTGGCTGTTTAATCCTAAATACTGCCATGTGTGAATTTTTGCACCGTTATTAACAGACTGTTCAACAACATCAAAAGATTTTTTATCGGACAATGATGTAATGCTGTACTCCTTATTTTTTTCAAAGGTAAAAAGCCATTTTTGATCAGATTTATCCCAATCAAGAGTATTTGTCGTTAGTGAATCTCTTAAGGTATTGTAAGCTATTGTTTTACCATTCGCTTTTGATTTAATAAAATAATTGTTTCCTGATAAAATATCTGGCTGAGGATTTATTGGTACAACTTTCAAAATCACGCAGCCGTGTGCAGGCACGTTTACACTATAGGAAGACATGCTTCCTAAATTCGTATGAGTCCAAAGATCCCTTACCGATGCATTGCCTGAAAACCCCAGAGAAGAATTGAAATCCAAACTGCGGTTCTTAGCTACGTTCTCTCTATTAAAAAAACCAATAATCCAATCTCCGTTAGACATTTGTCCAGCCCAAACCTGACTCGATTCATTTGTTGGGTCGTTCGTAAATAATGGTTTCCCAACAAAGCCATCTTTATTTAAAGCTAACATTTCTTCATTTTGATAATAAGAAATATCTTGTCCTATCGAATTATACTGATCCGCTCTAGATAAAGGGCCTCCAGCCATTAAATGTAACGAGATTACCGTTTTTTTTTCATTGTCATTGGCCATTGAATTTAATCTAATGAAATCTCCATCCAGAATTAATTTCTTTCGTCCCGAGATAAATGACCAATAGGTGTATCCATCAAAAGTATTATAATATTGAGACCACCAGCTATGACGGATGCCCCGATCTAAATTATTAAATCTGTTCCACCCTCCATCTCCAAGATCTTCGTTAATTCGAATCATGTGTCCGTATTTATTCTCAGAAACAGCATTATCCTGTAATTCTGGCATCACCAGACTCAGAAAAATTTTATTTTCATCGCATGCTTCGCGAATCCATCTTAATGCTTTTTCATAATCTTGGGTTGCTCTTGCCGGACCGTACGTGGAGTCTCCTTTATCGGCTCCCGTTTGGAACCAGGCTAAAAAATCAATCCTTAAATAACTGACACCCATATCGGCATAATATTGTACATAACCTTTAATGTACTGTTCAGCCCCAGGATTATTAACCTGAACCCAGTTAAATATTTTTTCCTGACCTTCAATTGGGTTCAGAAGCGTTGATAAGGGAATATTTGTACCTTTAATTTTAACTCCCGCATCAGCTGCCTTTTTATTTATCCACAAAGGGTTATTATACATGCCTAATGTCATTCCACGGGCTTTTAAATAATCTGCCCAATATTTATAGTCATGTATCCAATTCGAGGAATGTGTTGTTCTGTAACCATCTTGGTTATAGTTTGAGTCATCTCCCCATCCATCTATACAAATCATATTGTATCCATATGACTTAAGATTTTCATTCATCCAATCAATATTTTTTTTCCATTCATCTTCAGGGATATAATCGTTTTTAGTAAGATTATATTCATACGGATTCCAATACAAGGGAGCCTTATATGGATTGATTTGCGAAAATCCTTTTTCTACAGACAGTAGCAAGGATAAAATTAGCAATAAAATTAAAACAAGTGTTTTCTTCATTTTGGTTGGTTTAGAGGTTAGTAAGCAGTTTTAAACAAGAACATTTCAGAATATATTCCCTAAAATTTATGAGAAAATATTCCTGCTGTTTTTTGTGGTTAGTAAAGTGAGACAATTTAGTGCACATCTACCTCTCCTATTATCAAGTAACATACTGTTATTCAACAATAAAGAAAGTAACAGAAATACAGTTCTCTTAATTGTATATACAAAAGAATCAAAAAATAAATGAGGGAGTACAGAGTTTTAAAAACGTATAGAAAATACATCAACAAATAAATCTTAAAACATTATATACCAATCAGTTAAAAGAAAAATATGCTCATATATATATAGAAATATTTCTATTGAAGTTATCCGTAGTAATAGGTTCCAAATGACATTTATTGCCTGCTAAAACCAAATGTAAAATTATTCTTGCCATCAATCAGCCACATAATTTAGCGGCAATGAGTAAATAGAAAATATAAAAAAAAATTATGTATGGTGAAATAATAGATCATCACGAATTGGATTTGATATTTTAACGATTATCGTCAAATTTTGACCTGAATAATTATAGAATTATATTTTAAATTTACTTTAAACAAAACCTAATTTCTTGTATAAAATTTGAAATTCAATTTTTTCAAAAATTAGCTAGAATTGGTTCTTTTCATACATTATAAATTTTCACCTTTTAACATTTAACCTCTATGATACATACAAACCGCTTCTCAATAAAAACCAAGAATAATTATCTTACAAATTCACTTGAAAATAGGCCAATTTCTTTAAATCATTCATAAAATGGTTTGTAAATTGTTCAGTAAGGGTCACTCTTAAAGAAACGTTAAATTTTCAGATTTAGCGTTTTTTTTATGCTTTTTACACACCATTTAACCAGCTTTTACTTGAAAAAATAGATGGTTTGCAAATCCTGTCAAGTTAACTATTCAGGATTCAAACCACTCAGATACCCAGCAAACACAAAGACCAGAATACTGCCTTAACAATATTTTAAGAGACTTTTCAAATTAAATCACTCTCAAAGTAATTAAACAAATTAAAAATAAAACATAAAATCATTGTTTATTGAACTTTATATCGTAATATTGCAATATAAATATAAAACAATGGGAGCAACAAAAACAGATCACTTTACAGAAAGACAGAATGAGCTTGCTGTTTTAGCCAAAGCGTTAGGCCATCCTGCGCGTATCGCTATTATGGAATATTTATTAAAAGTGGATGCCTGCATCTGCGGAGATATTGTAAACGAACTTCCACTCTCGCAACCTACGGTTTCGCAACATCTTAAAGAATTAAAAAATGCAGGGCTGATTAAAGGAAGTATCGAAGGAAATTCAATTTGCTACTGCATCAACGAACCTGGACTCGAAAAGATAAAAGGATTCTTTGAGCATATATCAAATCATCTTGCCAAAAAAAGAAACGAATGCTGCTAATTTAAGAAATATGGAAATAAGAAATCTTTTAGCCGAAGACTGGGATCAAGTAAAAAAAATATACCAAAAAGGAATCGATACTGGCAATGCAACTTTCCAGACCAACGCACCATCATGGGAAGATTGGGATCAGTCACATCTTAAGTCTTGCCGAATTGCAATGGAAGAAGATCGTAAAATAATCGGATGGGCTGCCCTTACCCCTATTTCTTCACGCTGCGTTTATGCAGGAGTTGCAGAAGTAAGCGTATATGTCGATCCTGCACATTCAGGAAAAGGAATCGGACTTGCCCTTTTAAATGAACTTGTCCGACAGAGCGAAAAAGAAGGAATATGGACACTTCAGGCAGGGATTTTTCCTGAGAATACTGCAAGTCTTCGCATCCATGAAAAAGCAGGTTTCAAGATACTTGGAATAAGGGAAAAAATTGGAAAACAAAATGGCATCTGGAGAGATACTGCACTTCTTGAAAGAAGAAGCTCTATTATTATTTAATAAAAATATAGTTTAACTAAATATAAAAAATTATGAAACTTTCAGAAATTAAAGAATTGCTTAAAACAGTTGAGGCTGTGAATTTTGAGTTGCCAGATGGCACATTTGTACCAGAATACTTTCATGTAACGGAAGTAGGCTTGGTTACCAAAAACTTCATTGACTGCGGTGGAACTGTAAGAAAAGAAACTGTTGTAAACTTCCAGCTTTGGGATGCCAATGATTATGAACATAGGCTTAAACCTCAGAAACTGATCCACATCATCGAACTTTCGGAGAAAGTATTAGGAATTGAAGACAATGAAATTGAAGTGGAGTACCAAAACAATACTATAGGGAAATACGATTTGGATTTTAACGGCAAAAACTTCACTCTGTTTAACAAGCAGACTGCCTGCCTTGCTCAGGAGCAGTGCGGTATTCCATCTGATAAGCCTAAAGTAAAATTATCTCAGCTAAATGCTGATAATGCTTCTTCATGCACTCCGGGCGGAGGATGCTGCTAATCATTAAACAGATAATCAATAACGCTTTACAGCCAAAAAACTATGTTATACCCACAAATTGAGAATACCGTCAAATCATTTGATTTTAAGAAGATCTCCGAAGACCGCAAAGCGGTCCTGCAGCCATTAATCGACTTCATTCAGACCAAAGTGGACAGTAAGATGGAAACCAGACTGAACCTAATCTGCACGCACAATTCCAGAAGAAGCCATCTCTCGCAGGTTTGGGCGCAGACTGCGGCTGCCTATTATGGCATCAAAAACGTTTCATGCTATTCAGGAGGAACCGAGGCTACTGCCCTTTTCCCGATGGCGGCGGAGACTTTGAAGGATTCAGGATTCAACATCAAAACCCTTTCAGAAGGTTCAAACCCGGTTTATGCAATAAAATATTCAGCTGACGAACTTCCTGTCATAGGCTTTTCCAAAACCTATGATGATGATTTCAATCCTGAGAGCGGATTTGCCGCAATAATGACCTGCTCGCAGGCTGACGGCGGATGCCCTTTTATAGCAGGCGCTGAGAAAAGAATCCCTATCACTTTTGAAGATCCAAAAATTTCTGACGGAACGCCTCAGCAGAAAAAAACTTATCTGGAGCGCAGCCTGCAGATCGGAACTGAAATGTTTTACGTATTCTCACAAATAAAAAAATAAAATGTCAGCAAATAATTGTGCACCAGCCGTTGGACGCAAAAAACTAGGCTTCCTTGACCGCTTCTTGACCCTTTGGATTTTCCTTGCTATGGCGATAGGCGTGGCTATAGGATACTTTATTCCTTCCAGCGGAGATTTCATCAATTCTTTCTCCAGCGGAACAACAAACATTCCATTGGCAATTGGGCTTATCCTGATGATGTATCCGCCTTTGGCAAAAGTAAAATATGAGCAGATGGGACAGGTTTTCAAAAACACAAAAGTCTTGGGCGCCTCTTTGTTCCTGAACTGGATTGTAGGTCCTATTTTAATGTTTTTATTGGCGCTTCTTTTTTTGAACGGATATCCTGAATACATGATCGGTGTAATCCTTATCGGTCTGGCTCGCTGTATCGCAATGGTTGTGGTATGGAACGATCTGGCAGACGGAAACCGTGAATATGCAGCAGGACTTATTGCCCTTAACAGTATTTTTCAGGTACTGCTTTACAGTGTATACGCTTACATTTTTATAACCATTCTACCTCCCTATTTTGGATATGATGGTTTTGAAGTAAATATCAGCATTGGACAGATTGCTGAGAGCGTCGGTATCTATCTAGGTATTCCTTTTGCTCTTGGAATCATAAGCCGTTATACTTTGATAGTATTAAAAGGTTCTGAATGGTTCGAAACTAAGTATGTGCCGTTTATCTCGCCGATTACTCTTATTTCACTGCTCTTTACAATCATTGTAATGTTCAGCCTGAAAGGAGAACTGATTGTTCAAATCCCAATGGACGTTGTTCGTATTGCTATACCGCTTGTGATTTATTTTACTTTGATGTTTGTCATCAGCTTTTTTACAGGAAAATATTTTGGGGCTGACTATTCAAAAGCAACCTCTATAGCATTTACAGCCACCGGCAATAATTTTGAGCTTGCCATTGCCGTGGCAATCGGGGTATTCGGAATAAACAGCGGTCAGGCATTTGCTGGTGTTATAGGTCCTCTGGTAGAAGTACCTGCTCTTATAGCACTTGTAAACCTTGCATTCTGGTTCCGAAAAAAGTATTTTACAAAACAGGTAGCTGCAGAAACTGCTTAGAAGAATTATGAGAATTGCAATAATATCGGATATACATGCGAACTTCCCCGCATTGGAACAGACCCTAAAAAGTATTGAAGAGCAGAATATTGATGCTGTTTACTGCCTGGGAGATTTAGTAGGCTACAATTTATGCCCCAATGCCGTGATCAATGAGATCCGTAAAAAGCATATCCCTGCCCTTGCAGGAAATCACGATGTCAAAGCTGTCGAGATACATAATGATGGTTCAAATGACATTGAAAGCTACGCATATCAGATTGTGGGCAAAGAGCAGATAAAATATCTTTCTGCTCTTCCTGCCCATATTAAACTTGAATACCAGACGGCCAACAAACTTATAAAGATTTTGATGGTTCATGGCAGTCCTTACAGCAACAGGGAATATTTGCTTGAGGACAAAAATGAGAAAGATTTCACTGGCATCTTTCTTGATTCCAATACAGACATTCTTATCTGCGGACATTCTCATCTGCCTTATCACCGCATATTGGAAAATCCCAATAAAAAAGGCAGTTATTTCCATGCCATTAATGCAGGGTCGGTCGGAAAACCAAAAGACAGAAATCCAGACTCCTGTTATGCAGTAATAACCATTGAAAAAAGCAGCAATCTTTCCAAAAAAGACGGCATAAAAGTGGAATTCATAAGAGTTCCTTATGATATTGAAAAAGCAGCCCGCGCTATTGAGGAAAGTCCGCTACCAGACGTTTACGCGTTTATGCTTAGAAAAGCATATTAAAGTATTGAAATAAAACCTGCTATGGAAAGTTTTAGATTATTTTTAAAGAGCATCGTGCCTCTCAGCGATCAGGAGTTTGAAAATTACAGTCCGTATTTCAAAACAAGGACATTATCCCGAAACAGTTATTTTGCAGAAATCGGGAAAACCTCACATGAAGCCGCTTTTATTAAAAAAGGGCTGCTCAGAACTTACTATGTAAATGAAAAATCCGAAGAAGTGACTTCCTGCTTCTGCACTGAAAATAATCTCACAGCTTCATATAAAAGCTTTATCTCCCAGCAGCCTTCGGAACTTTGCATTCAGGCTGTAGAAGATACGGAACTTATAACAATCAGTTACAATGACCTGCATATTCTCTACCAAAAGAGTCCTCTTTGGCAGAATATTGGAAGGACAATTGCCGAGCGGCAGTACATGGTGATGGAACAGTATGCCAGTGTTTTGTGCAATGAAAGCGCAAAGGAAAAATACATGCGCATGCTTAAGGAACAGTCTGCAGTTGTAAACAAGGCTTCAGTAAATGATATTGCAAGTTATCTTGGAATAACGCGAAGGACACTCAGCAGGATAAGAAATGAGATAGCACAAAAATAGAGGACATTTGTCCTTAGTTTTAATTATGCTTCCCCATAGTTTTGCTTTTATAATCAATTAAAAATAAAATGGAAACAGCAATTATCATTTCATCCTTCTTTCTTGTTCTTTTTGCGGTCTTGGCCTTGTATGACGGCTTCTATCTGCATATTTTCAAATACCAACTTCACAATCGCGAAGAAAGTAAAACCGAGCATATTACTCATACTTTGAGAGCTGTTTTCTTTCCGGCAATCCTTTATTTTTTGTTCTTGAAACAGGATAATCATACTAGTTTTGTAATAGGCTTAACCATAGTTCTTTTGGATATAATGGTGCTAGGGTATGACGCTTTTATAGAGAAAGACAGCAGGCAGTTTATGGGAGGGCTTCCACGATGGGAATACATTGTTCATTTATTCGTAAATGGGTTTCATTTTGCGTCAATTGCGGTTTATCTCTCCATCAGGTTTACTTTTCAAAATGGGGAAATAATGGTTTCTAATATCAATCAATCTCCAGGATTCTTTAATTTGTTAATTGTAAATCTTTTGCCGGGAGCTATCGTAATGGCAATTCTTCATGTTTTCTTATGCATACCAAAAACAGCCCATATCTGGAATAATTTCAGAAGTAAAATCAATTGTTGTTAATCCCGCTTTCTTCATAAGCAGAATATTAAATCTATGAGTTTGGAACTAAATACTATTCACAATCAGTTTTATATCATCTTGGGCAAATATATTAAGGCACGTATAAATGATACGGACGATGCATCTGATGTTTTGCAGGAAGTTTTTATTAAGATAAACGAGAATTTAGGATCACTAACTGAAGAAAGTAAATTAAAAAGCTGGATTTTTACGATCACAGGAAATTCCATTATTGACTATTACCGAAAAAATTCCAATCATAAAAAATCAGAACTTACCGAATGTATGATGCAAAAAATAATGCATGAAACAGATTTTGATAATACAGAAAGTCTGGACTGTTGTCTAATAAAGTTCATTGAGCGGCTGCCGGAAGACTATCGGGATATTATCATTGATAGCGAAATACATGGAATTAAACAGAAAGACTTAACAGAAAAATACAGCCTTGCCTACCCTTCCATCCGTTCTAGAGTGCAAAGAGGCAGATCAAGATTAAAGGAAATGCTGCTGGATTGCTGCAGTATTGAATTAGACCGTCGTGGAAATATTATGAATGTTACCTCTAAAAAATCATGCAGCGGAGGAAAATGCTGATATCACCGGATCATTTACGTAAGATTCATATACAAAAATCAGGCTGTTAGAAAAAAATCAGCAAACCTTGCATCATTTTTAGATTAGTACGTCTTAAGTAGTATTAATCATTAAAAATTAAAATCATGAAAAACAAATTGTACATTACTCTTGCAGCATTGGTATTGTCTGCTGGAAATATCTTCGCTTATGCGAACTTATCAAAAACTGATGCAAAGAAAAACTGCACTGAAAAATGTTCTACGCATTGCTGTAATGACGATTCGGGAACTTGCGCTCCGAAAGATTGCAAAAAGTAATATTTTTCATTTTACTACTCAAAAGACAACTCAAAAAGTTGTCTTTATTTTTGTATTTGGTATAATGACAAGGATTATACAAAAATTTATCTTCGACAAATTTTGACAAGAATACTTTCAAAATTATAATTTAAATTACTTCTAAAAATTTGATCTACTGTTCATTTTCTTCTTTATCAAATTAACGATTTTTAACATTTAACCCTTACGATACATACAAACCGCTTCTCAACAAACTTTCAAAATAATTATCTTACAAATTCACTTGAAAATAAGCCAATTTCTTTAAATCATTCATAAAATGGTTTGTAAATTGTTCAGTAAGGGTCACTCCTCAAGACAAATAAACTTACTCAAAAAACCAATAAACAATTGATTATCTTTACATTAACTAAATAAAAGTAATAATGGAGGAAAATCAAAATCATAGTGGAAAAATTACACCAGCGAAAGCATTAAAAATGCTAACTGACGAAGGAATGAATGTTACTCTTGAGCAAGCAACTGAAATATTATCCTTTCTAAAATTGATGGCTGAAGGTGTTGTTAAAAAATTCTTAGAAGATACAAAAACTAGTAAAATCAAAGAAATAGGAGTTTTACAAGAAACTCTCGAAATTAAGGAAAAGAAAACAATGTCAAAGACTCCAAACAAAAAAACAATTTACTGCAATACCTGCAATTTTTTGAACAATAGTTTCTAAAAAAAATCTAAAACTATTTAATCACATAAAACACAAACGCCTTACCTTTTTTGGTAAAGCGTTAAAAATTGTGGTAAATAAAAATCTTCATTCCAAAGAAATCCGGTTTGCCGCATCCCTTTTTTTCTGGTCAACCACTTTTGCATAAATCTGCGTAGTCTTAACGCTCCTGTGACCAAGCATTTTTGAAATGGTAAAAATATCAGTTCCCGCCGTCAGCTGCAATGTGGCATAAGTATGTCTGAAACAGTGAAAAGTAATATGTTTTTTTATTCCTGATAATTCCAGCCAAACGGGAAGTGAACGGTCAACATCCCATTTGTTTAAGTTCTTAAACACCTTCTCATTTTGGCCTCGCCTTTTTCCAAGCAGCCCAAAAGCCTCTTCAGAAATAGGCAATGATACTACTCCTTCAGTTTTTTTCTGCCTGAATGTAACATAATGCCCTTCATTTTCAATAAAACAGATTTCTGACCATTTCAGATTGGCTATATCTACATAGCGGATGCCGGTAAGCACAGAAAACATTGAAATTTTACGCACAAGTAGATTAGGGCAAGGTGTTGCAAAGAGTTTCTTAGCTTCTTCAATGGTTAAAAAATTACGCTGGGATTCCATTTCTTTTATAGAACTGATCTTTGCGTTGATATCAGTTTTTAATTTATCCTCCCTGTAAGCTCTTTTAAGCGTAGTTTTTATCTTGTTATAATAAGACAGAGCTGTATTGCGCGACAGCTGTTTTCCAGTATCCCGAAGACTGTAAGCGGATAAAAGATAATCTCTAAAATCCTCGATTAAAGTTACTGTCACGTCCTGGAATAATAATTCTTCTCCTTTTAAAAATGCCTCAAAGTGTATAATAGCGCAATTCCAAATTGACAGATTGTTTCCTTCTTTTTTTTCTGCCAGTTTTTTAAAATAGCCAAGAAATGATTCTTTACCCACAGCCAGTATTTTTAGTTGCTCTCTTTCAAATGCGGAATAAATTTCTGATTTATTGATTTCATTCTGTCTTCTGGCGCGAATCAGTTCAGCGGTGTGCATATTTTCAATATTTTCCATTTTCTGAAGCTGATTAGCGGGTTTCTGATACACGTACAGTTTCAAAAACTCACGTCTGGTAAAACAGTTTGAATCCTCGTTCCAAACCGGAGGATAGAAATCCAAATATAAAGACATTCTTCCGTGAGATATGGCTTTCTTGCGAAGTGTTACAATGCTCTTGCTCATGTCAAATGCTTTTAAGATAAATATCAAGATCCTTTTTCTGCACATAGGTGAATTTTCCTGAGGTGTACTTCCTAATGTTATGCTTCTTAATTAAAAAATATAGACCTGTCTGGCTTATGCCATAAAGCTCCTGCGCCTGGCTTATGGTACAGCACTCGTTTAAATCTAATATTTGGGGCTCGGCAGCAAGTTTTGACTCAGCTGCTTCATTTACAGCAAATAGAGCCTCAATGCTCTTAGTGCTGACAATTCTGCGTCTGCCCAGTTTTACAGTTACTACATCTTTTCTTTCAATCATTCTGTACAATGTTCTTCTGCTTATACCGAAAAACTGAACACAGTTGTTTATGCTCAGATACTCCCTCTTTTTTATTGCCTCAAAATCAAGCAGTCGTATCCTTTCTGTTTCCAGATTACTGACATCAACTATCTTTTGCCTAGTAATTAATTTATAGCTCCTGCTATTGCATTTTAGCGAGCAGTACTTGGTTTTCGTGGTTTTTGCCGTAAATTCCTGATTGCAGAATTGGCAAATTCTTGTGATTCGCATGTTTGAACTCATAATTTTTTGATTTTTTTAGTTATGTGCCCTACATTGTTCATTAAATTCTCTCCTGATATGCCATTTTGTGCCATAAGGTGCCAAAGTGTGCCAAAATTTGACCATACCATTAATTTTTGCTTGTACCTTGAAACCCGAGGTACAAATGAGGTACAAATTTTAACAAAACAACACTTAAATATTCAAAAAAACAATTGAATAAAAAAATAGCTAAAATGTTAATTACCAACATTTTAGCTATTTTATTTGTTTTTATTTTGCGTTTCTTTGCGCCCTTCTATTTGCCGATGCAGAAATTAGCAAAAATATTCCCAAGTAGCTCATCATTAGAAACCTGACCTGTAATAAGTCCAAATTGATATAAAGCTTCGCGAATATCAAGCGCCATAAGGTCGCTTGAAAGACCTGATTCTAAACCAAATTTTACTTTCTGAATTTCATCTAACGCTTTTAATAACGAATCATAATGTCTTGTGTTTGTAACAATCGTTTCATTGTTACGCAACGCGCCAGTATTTACAAAAGATAATAATTCATTTTTTAAATCCTCTACTCCTATTTTTTCTTTTGCAGAAATTAATAGCAATTTTGCATTTAAATTTTCTAACTGATTAGTAATATTAGCTACTTCATCAGCAGATAAAATATCTTTTTTATTTACCACAATAAGTAGTGGTTTTAGCGGATATTTATTCTTAATCTGTTCAATTTCATTTACAAATTCAGAGCTTGATGTCTGGAACTTTAATCCGTCAAACAAATAAATTACAACCTGAGCTTGTTCTATTTTTTCGAAAGTTTTCTTGATTCCGATACTTTCTACAACGTCTTTTGTATCACGAATTCCTGCAGTATCAATAAATCTAAATCCGATGCCACCAATTACCAATTCGTCTTCAATCGTATCACGCGTTGTTCCCGCAATGTCAGATACAATGGCGCGTTCTTCGTTCAATAAAGCATTCAATAAAGTCGATTTCCCCACATTCGGTTCACCTACAATCGCAACTGGAATTCCATTTTTAATTACATTTCCAACGGCAAACGAATCAATTAAACGTTTTAAAACAAATTCAATTCTATTTAATAATTCATGAAATTGTGTTCGGTCTGCAAATTCTACATCTTCTTCTGCAAAATCCAATTCCAATTCAATCAAAGAAGCAAAATTTAAAAGCTCTTCTCGAAGTTTTGCAATTTCATTACTGAATCCGCCACGCATTTGCTGCATCGCAATTTGGTGAGAAGCTTCGTTGTCTGACGAAATCAAATCTGCCACTGCTTCTGCCTGAGACAAATCTAATTTTCCATTTAAGAAAGCTCTCAATGTAAATTCACCAGCATCAGCCATTCTACATCCATTTCGAAGCAATAACTGAATAATCTGCTGCTGAATATACGTTGATCCGTGACAAGAAACTTCAATCGTATCTTCTCCCGTATAAGAATTCGGACCTTTAAATACCGAAACCAAAACTTCGTCTAATGTTTTGCTTCCATCTACAATATGCCCTAAATGAAGTGTATGTGTTTTCTGTTTCGTTAAATCTTTGTTTTTAATAGATTTAAACACCGAATTACCAATTGTGATGGCCTCAGCTCCAGAAATACGAATTATGGCGATAGCTCCAGCTCCCGAAGGCGTAGCCAAAGCAACTATAGAATCTTGATTTATCATGCTGCAAAGGTATAAAAAAACGCTCAAATTCTTTTCTGTGGTAATACAACTCGATTCAGACAAGAAATCTACAAATTATTTGAGATTAATAAATCATTAAGTGTTAAAATACTGATAAATATCAGGTTGTTTTCTTTGCAGAATGAGTAAATTTGAGAGACAAACCTTAATCTTAAATACTATGAAAAAGATATTATTTCCAACCGATTTCTCTGACGCTGCCACCAATGCATTTGTTCATGCTTTAGAATTTGCTAAAGTTGTAAACGCCGAATTAATCTTACTTCATACATTCGAGATTCCTGTTTACGACAGCCAATTCTTTCCAGAGAATTATGCTTCTATATACAGTTCAATCGAATTGGCAAAATTTGAAATGTTTAAAGATGAAATTCCGAAACTGCGCCAAATTGCTGCCGAACGTAAATTAGAAGATATTGTAATCAAACACCGTTTAATGGATGGTGATCTTATCTACAACCTAAAAAATGCCGTAGAAGAAGATCAAGTCGATTTTGTAATTATGGGAACCAACAGTGCTTCTGACTGGACTAAATTCTTTACAGGTTCTAATACCGAATCTGTCATTTCTGGAGTTGAAGTTCCTGTTCTATGTATTCCTATCGATGCAAAATACAGAAAAGTAAAAACTATTGGCTTTACGACACGCTACCGTGAAAAAGATAAAAAAGAACTGAAAAAAATTCTAAAAATCGCTAAAAAGACCGGTGCTAAAGTAAAAAGCTTATACGTTAAAACTTCTAATTCTGATGTTTCAGAAGAAACTCGCAAAGAATGGGAAAAAGAATTCTCTGAAGAAAATGTGGAATTTTTAGTTTTACCAAGTGATGATGTCAAAGAAACCATTCTTGACTTTATTCTTTACAAAGACATTGATGTTCTAACCACAATTACACATAAACGCTCATTTTTTGAAAGTCTATTTGATTCAAGTTTTTCAAAAAAGATTGCTAAAGAAGTAACCATTCCTATTTTGGTTATGCATGAAGATTAAATAACAATAGTGATGATTTTGTGACTTAAAAGCTATATTTGTATTTCAACCAAAATAATAGAATGAAAGCATATCCAGACAACGTTGCAAAATACTCAGAACTCTATAATAAAACCAACAAAAAATACAACAGCATAAGTCTTTTGAGACTATTAAGTATTTTCCTTTTCTTGTTTTTTATATTTTATTACATCAAGACAGATCAAATGCCTTATGTTACTCTAGCTGTTTTATCTTTTGCTGGTTTTATTTTTTTTATGAGAATACATTCGAGAGTGTCATTTCAAAGATTGCTTGCAGAAACACTTTTAAAAATTAATCAGAACGAAATTGCTTTTCTGAAAAGGGAAAAAACACCTTTTGAAAATGGAGCTGAATTTATCGATTTCCATCATCCGTATGCTTACGATTTGGATATTTTTGGAGAACATTCTTTATTTCAAAATCTAAACAGAACAGCATCTTTTATCGGAAAAAAAACACTTGCTGAGTTATTACTGCATACTCTTCCCGAAACAGAAATTTTAGAAAATCAGGAAGCTATAAACGAATTAAAAAGCAAAATTGATTGGCGACAGGAATTTCAAGCTTTGGCGATTATTAGTCAAGATTCCAAACAATCTTATGAAGCGATAAAACATTGGACTTCTTTTACAAATAATTCATTACCTAAAGTTTTAGTTGCATTATCATTTATTCTTCCAGTAACATTTTTTGGATTTCTGGCCGCGTATTTTATTACGTCAAGAACCATTATACTTTCTTATTTAACGTATGTTTTTATTGCCAATTTAATTGTTTTAGGAAGGGCAGTAAAAAGAATTCAATCGGAAATAGCAAAAGCTGATAATGTCGCTAACATCATAAAACAATATAGTTTACTGATTGAAAAAATTGAACGCGAATCTTTCCAATCTAAGAAACTAATTCGCTTACAAGAACAGCTTAATTTCAAGAATGCGAAAGCGAGTCAGCATTTAAAACAACTTTCTGAGCTGTTTTCAAGAATGGATACGATAAATAACTTTGTAACAGCCACTTTATTTAACGGAACATTCTTATTCAATCTGCATGTTTTAAAAGCATTGTTAAAATGGAAAGAAGATTATGCTTCAGAAATGAATCATTGGGTTTCTATTATTGGCGAAATTGAAGCGCTAAACAGTCTGGCAAATTTGGCGTATAACAATGAAGATTTCGTTTTCCCTGAAATCAATTCTGATTATAAAATCGAGTTTAAAAATCTAAGCCATCCGTTATTGAACACCGCAACAAGAGTTGGAAATGACACACAATTTCACCCACAATCTTTTGTAATTTTGACCGGATCTAATATGTCTGGAAAAAGTACATTTTTAAGAAGTTTAGGAATTAACATGGTGCTTAGTGGAATTGGTTCAGTTATTTGTGCATCAGAAGCTAAAGTGCATCCACTTCCAGTATTAGTTTCAATGCGATTATCAGATTCTTTATCAGATTCTGAGTCGTACTTTTTTGCTGAAATTAAACGTTTAAAACAAATCATGGATGCTCTTGATAATCAGCCTGCTTTTGTTTTATTAGATGAGATTTTACGAGGAACAAATTCCGATGATAAA
>NZ_DHEI01000021.1:42244-42717 GCF_002399805.1 Flavobacterium sp. UBA4854 | reverse complement strand
ATTGAAGTATGCCTAACAACAAACGAATTTCCTGATATTTTAACCAATCAATGTTTCGAAGTTGAGATCCAAAACAACGATTTACATTTTGATTACAAACTCCGAAACGGAATCTGCAAAAATAAAAGTGCAACCTTTTTAATGCAGAAAATGGGGGTTATTTAATTGTAAATTGTGAATTATTAATTTATTCTTTGCGTAAAAGCTTAATTCATAATTTACAATTTACAATTCACAATTAGAAATTAGTTTTCCTCGTACATTTCCATCCATAAACGGGTTTCTTCCAGATCTAGTTCTTTTTCGATTTTACGAAAGATTTCTTCGTTTACAGAGCCAAATTTATGCATCGATTCTAATTTTCCTCTTTCTACATTTAGCAAATCAATTTGGATTTTAGTAAAATCATTAAAAATTTCGCCTCCAAGAAGTTTTCCGTTTCCAAAGAAATTTGCAGGAAGTTCAGTCTTTTG
>NZ_DHEI01000021.1:38001-42068 GCF_002399805.1 Flavobacterium sp. UBA4854 | reverse complement strand
AAATTATCTTCAATATGGGCGATAGTTTCTGAAACAATTACATTTCTAATATTATATTCTTCTGCAAGTATTGAATAACGCTCGATTTTTAGTTTTTTAATCAACCACGGAAGCGTCAGACCTTGTATTACCAAAGTAGAAAGAATAACGCAAAAAACTAAGTATATTATTAAATTTCGAAGCGGAAATTCTTCTGTTTTATTCAACATTAACGGAAGTGCCAAGGCAGCGGCCATAGAAACCACACCACGCATTCCTGACCATCCAAAAATGATCATGTTTCGATAATCAAATTGTTCTTTCTCTCGAATCTTTTTACTAATTATTCTTGGTAGAATTGTAGCTGGAATAACCCATAAAAAACGAACAAGAATTACCACGATACTAATAACTGCTCCCCAGATAAATAATGAATTTCCAGAGTAATTGCTAATTCCAGCAATAATTTGTCTTAACTGAAGTCCAATCAAAATAAAAATCAAGCCATTCAAAATATTATTAAGCACATCCCAAATGGTATTGGTCATTATTCGGCTTTCATGAGAAAAAATCGTTCCTGATCTTGCTGCCAAAAAAAGTCCTGTTGTTACCACAGCCAAAACTCCCGATCCTTCAAAATGCTCGGCAAGAAGATAGGAAGCAAATGGAGTCAATAATGTAAGCGTTACTTCGATAATATCGTCGCAAACAAATCTTTTATGGATATAATACATGATAAAGCCAACAGCCAAACCAATTCCTATGCCCAAAGCTGACATTAAGACGAAATTTAATCCGGCTTGCCATAAAACAAAATTTCCAGCTGTAATTGCCGTAAGGGCATATTTGTATGCAACAAGACCACTAGCGTCATTTACTAAACTTTCTCCTTCTAGAATAGCAATCAATCTAGGATTAAGGCCCAACCCTTTTGTAATCGCAGTTGCCGAAACCGCATCAGGAGGCGAAACAATTGCACCAAGTAAAAAAGCTAACGGCCAAGACATATCATCTATAAGCCAATGTGCAAAAACAGCCACTAATCCTGTTGTAAAGAAAACTAAACCGACAGCTGCAAAAGTTATTGGACGTATAGATTGCTTAAAGTCTGACCAGCTAGTATGCCACGCCGCATGATACAAAAGCGGTGGTAAAAATATAATAAATACAATTTCAGGGCTTAAAGCAATTACAGGAAGTCCTGGAACAACACTAATAACAACGCCACATAAAACCAAAACAATCGGAATGGGAAAGTTATATCTTTTGCTAACAAGACTAAGAAAAGCAACGCCGAAAAGCAGCATTATAATAACGGTGATATTCTCCATTTGAGATGGTATTTATTAAACTTTCGATTATGGAATTTGGGTACTAAATTAAGATTTTATGACAACTTAATTAGATTAACATTAAAAAAATAGAATATCGATTTATTGACTTATATCAAACTTTTTAGTTTCAAACAATTTTAGATTTGTCTCTTATTATTTTTAAAAAAGCTTTTATGATAAGTCAGGATTAAGTCCGTTAGCCCAATTTGGAATTTCGAGTAAAGAACGTGTTGAAAATGCCTTGGAGCAACTTAAAAGCGGAAAAGGTGTTTTGGTAACCGATGATGAAAATCGAGAAAATGAAGGCGATCTTATATTTTCTGCACATCATATGAGTGCTCAAGATATGGCTTTAATGATTCGTGAATGCAGCGGAATTGTTTGTCTTTGCTTGACTAACAATAAAGCAGACGAATTGGAACTTCCTTACATGGTAAAAGAAAATACAAGCAGTTTTCAAACTCCATTTACTATTACGATTGAAGCTAAAAATGGAGTAACAACAGGAGTTTCTGCAAAGGACAGAATTACAACTATAAAGACTGCAATTGCAATAAATGCGAGACCAGAAGACTTAGCAAAACCTGGGCATGTTTTTCCGCTTAGAGCGAATGAAAATGGTGTTTTAGGACGAAATGGCCATACAGAAGGAAGCGTAGATTTAATGAAATTGGCTGGCTTACAACCCGAAGCCGTTCTTTGCGAATTGATGAACGAAGACGGAAGCATGGCTAAACTAGACAAAATTGTTAGCTTTGCACAAGAACACGATTTGGTGGTTTTATCTATTGAAGATATTATTTATTACCGCAAATTTGTTAGAGATTATAATTAAATGATATACGAACAACTTGGTAATTCCATTCGAAAACGCATTAACGTTTCTGATGAAGATTTAGAAACCATTCTCTCCTATTTTAAACTTATCAAAAAAGGAAAAAATGAAATTTTGCTAGCTCAAGGCCAAGTAAGTCAAGAAACATTTTTTGTTGCAAAAGGCTGTTTGAGAATCTTTTTTATTAATGAAGAAGGAAAAGATGCAACTAGATATATTGCTTTCGAAAATCAATTTGCTACAGCTTTAGTCAGTTTTATCACTAAAATGCCGGCGCTTGAAAATATTCAGGTTGTGGAGAAATCAGAATTATTGAGCATTTCCCATGAAGATTTTAATCATTTAATGGAAATTATTCCTCAATGGCGTGAGTTCTACAGTAATTATCTTGAGAAAGCGTATGTAAATAATGCCAATCGGTTAATGTCTTTTACTACTATGGATGCTTTAGAAAGATACAATCAGCTTTTAAAAATAAATCCTGCGATTGTAAAAAGATTACCCAATAAAATTGTGGCTTCTTATATTAATATTTCTCAGGAAACTTTGAGTAGGTTGAAGTCTAAGGTTTAATTTGATTGCGGAGCTACTTGTGAAGATGTCTCCTTCGTCAACATGACAAACAGTATGGAAAAACTTTGACAAAAAAATCTGCTTTAATCTGTAAAATATGCGTGAAATCTTTCGACAACATTCTAAATAAAAAAGCCGAATCTTAATTTAGATTCGGCTTTTGATTTTTATGATTCGCAACTGCTGCAAGAAACAAGACTTGTTACTAATTCTTTAGAAACACTTTGGCTTCTTTGATAGTATAAACTTTTTACTCCTTGTTGCCAAGCTTCAATCATCAAACGGTTTACATCTTTGATTGCCAATTCTGCTGGAATATTAAGATTTAAACTTTGTCCTTGATCAACAAATTTTTGACGAATTCCTGCTTGCTGTACAATTTCTAATTGGCTAATTTCTTTAAACGTTTTGAAAACATCTTTTTCCTGCTGAGTCAATTGTTCCATGTGCTGAACACTTCCTCCATTTAGCATAATTCCTCTCCAAACCTCTTCATTATCCAAGCCTTTTTCTTCAAGCAGTTTTTTAAGGTATTTATTTTTACGCATAAAATTACCTTTGCTTAATCCTGCTTTATAATAATTACTGCTGAAAGGTTCAATTCCTGGCGAAGTTTGTCCTAAAATTGCAGAAGAAGATGTTGTTGGAGCGATTGCCATTGTTGTAGTATTACGTCTTCCGTAACCTTTTAACAATTCTGGTTCACCGTAAATTCTAGCCAACTCTTGACTTGCTTTATCCGCTTTGTCACTAATATGTTTGAAAATCTCTGTTGTTTTCATTTTAGCTTCCATTCCTTCAAACGGAATCATATTTTTCTGTAAATAAGAATGCCATCCTAAAACACCTAAACCAAGTGCACGGTGTCTTTTAGCAAATTTATTTGCTGCAGAAAGATAATAGTTTCCTTCTGTTTTTTCAATAAATTCTTGTAAAACAGCATCTAAGAAAAAGATTGCTAATTTTACTGCTTCAGTATCTTTCCATTCTTCATATAATTCTAAGTTCATAGAAGATAAACAGCAGATAAATGATTCGTCATGCGTAGACGGAAGCATAATCTCGCTGCATAAATTACTAGCGTTGATTCTTAGATTCTGATCTTTGTAAACTTGCGGTTTATTTTTATTTACGTTGTCGCTAAAGAAAATATAAGGCAATCCTTTTTGCTGACGGCTTTCTAATACTTTTGCCCAAACTTGTCTTTTTTCAGCATCTCCATCAATCATTTCTTGCATCCAGTAATCTGGCACACAGATTCCAGTAAACAAGTTCTGAATTGGGTTTCCAATACTTTTAATTTTCAAGAACTCTTCAATATCTGGATGATCTACATCTAAATAAGC
>NZ_DHEI01000021.1:33677-37819 GCF_002399805.1 Flavobacterium sp. UBA4854 | reverse complement strand
ACTGCTCCACTACTCTTTCCGTTATCAGTTACAGCACTTCCGCGTTCGCGTAATTCACCAAAATAACCAGAAGTTCCACCTCCAATTTTGGTTTGCATAATTACTTCTCCAAGTTTATGTGTAATTCCTTCAATTTTATCTGGAACGTGCACATTAAAACAAGAAATTGGCAATCCTCTTTCTGTTCCCATATTTGCCCAAACTGGCGAACTGATACTCATCCAACCTCTTTCGATCATTTCCATGAAAGACTCTTTCAATTCTGGTTTGTAAAGCCTTTTTGCTGCAGCCGTACAAATTCTATCAATTGCTCCTTCTACAGTTTCTCCTTTTAAAAGATAACCGCGGTTTAAAATCTGTTCACTTTCAGAATTTTTCCACCACATTTTACTATCATTTTGTGGTTCAAAATTATTATTTTCTAGGTTTTTGTCTATCGTATTCATATGTATTCTGGGCTCGTATTAAAAAAGATCGTTTGCTGTGATACTCTTATCGTGTTTCGTATATTCTACTGGACGTTTCGCAAAGAAATCATCTAAACTGTTTGCAAAAACTTCTTCTTCAAACCAAGTCATTTTTGAATACTCTTCTGGAGAAACATTAAAAATCGTTTCGATATTGATTTGCTTTAAACTTTCATCAATTCTAAATTTCATGAAGTTTACCAAGTCTTCTTTGTTTATCGTTTCAATCGCTCCATCTTCAAAAATCCAATCTAAAATATCGGCTTCCACAGTGATTGATTCTCTAACAGTTTCTCTAATTAATTCGAGAGTTTCTGCATCGAAATATTCTGGAAACTCTTCACGAATTTTATTAATGATATAAATTCCGCCATTAGCATGAATCTGCTCATCGATTGAAGTCCAAGCAATAATATTACTCACATTTTTCATATATCCTTTGAATCTTGTGAATGACAATAAAATAGCAAACTGGCTGAAAAGAGAAACGTTTTCAATTAAAATACTAAACAAAATCAAGGAAACCATGTACTTTCTGTTATCCTGAGATTTTGTGTCTTTTAATACATTCGAAAGATAATCTACGCGTCTGCGAATTACAGGAACATCCAATAATCTTTCAAATTCATCATTATATCCTAAAACTTCCAACAAACGAGAATACGCTTCAGAATGTCTAAATTCACATTCCGCAAAAGTAGTTCCCAATCCGTTGAATTCTGGTTTTGGAAAATGCTCATATATATTGCCCCAAAAACTTTTTACAGCTACCTCAATCTGCGCAATTGCCAATAAACTATTTTTAATAGCTGTTTTTTCTGCCAAATCCAAATGCGCATGAAAATCTTGCGTATCGGCAGTAAAATCTACTTCAGTGTGTACCCAATAAGCTTTATTAATAGCTTCGGTAAATTGCAGAACCTCAGGATATTCAAAAGGTTTATAATTGATTCTTTTATCAAAAATTGACATATATATAGAGTTTTAAGTGACTATTTTGAAATAGAAATCCGAGCGCTTATTTTGGGGAGGTATTAGCGTGATTTCTATAATTACAAATTTAACCCACAGTTATTCTATTGTCCAATTTTTGATGTTAAAAATCTGCCCAATTATCAACAGTTTTGAAACTTCAAAAAATTACGATTTTGCAAATTTTATCAACATGAAAATAATACGCTGTAATTTACAATGAGCTAGCAGTTTCCCTAAAAATAATACTAAGTTATCAACATGAAAAAAAGTACTTTCTGAGGTCAAAACGAAAACAGTTATCAACATTCGTTTTGATGAAAGAGAAATTTGAAAGTAAATTTTTCAGCAAAAAAACATCAGTTATTTATAATAATTCCAAATAATTGTCGCGTACAAAAAAACCATAACATACTTTATTACAAAAACTTATACTCAAACCAATAGTAAAAAAGTAAAAGATGTTATTAAAATCAACGCCTTACAAAAGAACTATTGCATCAATTCTTACCATTTAATCTTATTAGAGCTATGAAAGAGAAAAAACATTCAAAAATCATTTTGCCGCTTCGAAAAAGAGATCGAATTAAAACAAAATTAAAATTTACTTAAGGGATTCTTAATTTTTAAAAAAATACCTTCAAATTCCCTTTTTACAGTAAATTATTCTTGGTTTAAGAATATTAATTTTTACATTTGCTTTTATTTTTATTTATTCTAAATAGAATAAAATATTCCCAAAAAAATAAATTAATCTTGTACAATTCAATAACCATAAATTATCGAAATATGAAAAAGAATCTTTTCGTTTCTTTTGCATTTGCTGCTACTTTATTTGTAAGTGCTCAGCAAAAAAATGCGTTGCTAGATGCGGCTTTCTGGAAAACTTCTCCAACTGTTGAAACGGTTCAGGCAGAAATCTCTAAAGGAAATAATCCAGCTGAAGCCAATGCAAACGCATTTGATGTTACCACCTTAGCCATTAATAATGACGCGCCTTTTGCAACGATCAAATTTTTGGTTGAACAACCTGGAAATTCAATCACAAAATTAACTCACGACAATCGTATTTATCTCCATTGGGCAGCATATAGAGGAAATACTGAATTGGTTCAATATTTAATTGCTAAAGGTTCTGACGTAAATTTTGAAGACAGCCACGGAACCGCTCCTGCTGATTTTGCTGCATCAAACGGCCAATCAGATGCTGCGATGTACGATGCTTTCTTTAAAGCTGGACTTAATCCGACAAAAAAATATGCAAATGGAGCAAACCTTTTGCTTTTGGCCATTGCATCTGATAAAGATTTAAAAGCTGCTGACTATTTTTCTACTAAAAGAATGTCTTTAAAAGATGTAGATAATGACGGAAACACAGCTTTTACTTATGCTGCAAGATCTGGAAATATTGCTCTTTTGAAAAAACTTTTAGAAAAAGGCATTAAACCAACTAACGACGCGGTTTTATTTGCTGCTCAAGGAAGCCGAAGAGAAAGTAATACTTTAGAAACTTATAAATATTTGGTTGAAGAAGTAAAAATTAAAGCAACTGCTCAAAATAAAGCAGGACAAAATGTATTGCACTTCTTGGCTGGAAAACCAAATCAGGCTGAAATTATTAAATATTTCTTAGGAAAAGGTGTTGATGTAAACAAAGCTGATAAAGAAGGAAATACGCCAGTTATGGTTGCTGCGGCAGCTAGAGAAACTGCTGTCTTAGAATTGTTTCTTCCTTCTGTTAAAAACATAAATGTTCAAAATCTTAAAGGAGAATCTGCTTTGACTTTTGCTGTTAGAAACGGAACTCCAGAAGCTGTAAATTTACTTTTGACCAAAGGCGCAGATGTAAATGTAAAAGACAAAGACGGAAATAATTTAGGTGTTTACTTAGTACAATCATATCGCCCTGCAGGAAGAGAAAAAGCTGCCACTGATCCTTTTGATGCTAAAGCAAAATTACTTCAAGACAAAGGTTTAAACCTTGCAGCTCCACAAAAGGACGGAAACACTTTATATCATTTAGCTATTACTAAAAATGATGTTTCTCTTCTGAAAAAAATCACTGATTTAAAAGTTGACATCAATGCTAAAAATAAAGATGGTTTAACGGCTTTACACAGAGCTGCAATGACTTCTAAGGATGATGCTATTTTAAAATATCTAGTTTCTGCTGGAGCTAAAAAAGATATCAGTACAGAATTTGACGAAACGGCTTACGCTTTAGCGAAAGAGAATGAGCTTTTAACCAAAAACAACGTTTCTGTTGAATTCTTAAAATAAACAATTAATTAATAATCAATATTTGAAATTCCAAATTCCAAACTTTACATTTGGGATTTGGGATTTCACATTACAAATCCACACAAATACATAATTTCAGATGAAATCAATATTAAAAATTGCTCTTACAAGCGCTTTTATCTTTTTAGTTTCTTTCCAATCTCAAGCGCAATCAAGCAAATACAAGATTATGTTGCAAATGAATAACTATATGGGAGAAGGTGCTTATATCGTTGTTTCGCTAGTGAATTCGGCAGGAGAATACGAAAAAACTCTTTACGTAATGGGCGATGATAAAAAATGGTACAAGTCTTTAAAAGAATGGAATAAATTTCACACTGCTCAAAAATCAGACGATATCAGCGCTAAAACTGGAGCTTCTGTAACGGGAGGTGATCGTAGTGTTACTACAATCGAAATTGA